>JBAPYE010000357.1:0-32918 GCA_049284575.1 Desulfobacterales bacterium | reverse complement strand
ATAGCTCAGTTGGTAGAGTACAAGCTTCCCAAGCTTGGTGTCGCGAGTTCGAATCTCGTTGCCCGCTCCAACCCTGTTTGCCGTTTCCGGAATTTCGAGATTTCGGGTAAGACTTTTGTGTGGCGTGATGTATTCAATGGTGGTTGCATGAATTCCTAACTTTCTCGATCCACTAGAAAAGGTTTACTTGCCACCAAGGGAAACGGGCTAAAGCCCGTTTTTTGTTTTTTAAAGGAGCCATCCAAGCACCGTGACCGCCCGACCCAAGAAGGCCAAGGACAGCGGCCGAAAATCATCTGCGGAGGCGCTCAAAGGCCGCCTGTCGAATCTCAGAGAGCAGCAAATCGCCCAACAGGTCAAGGACCTGGTGCGACCCGCCTGCGAAGCCGAAGGCCTTGAGGTCATCCATGTGGAGTACCGGCGCGAGCCGGTCGGCAGGGTGCTGCGGGTGTATCTGGACAAGCCTGGCGGCATCACTCTGGGCGACTGCTCGCATGCCAGCCGACAGGTCAGCGACCTGCTGGATGTGGCCTTGGACGTCGCGGAACCCTACAGCCTGGAGGTGACCTCCCCGGGGCCGAACCGTCCGCTGGGGGAAAAGGGGGATTTTGACAGATTCGTGGGGCAGTGGGTCAAGATAAGGGTTGCAAGGCCGATTGAGGGGCAAAAAAACTTCACCGGGGTCTTGAAAGGCACAGCGGGAGATGCGGTTCGGCTCGAAGCCGGCGAAAAGACCGTTGACATCCCGTTTGAGCTGATCACCAGGGCCCGTCTTGTGGAAAGCAGCGGGGAGAGCTGATGTTTATCGCAGACATAAAACGAGTTATCGAGCAGGTCAGCCGCGACAAGGGAATTGATCGTGAGGTTCTCGTCAAAGCCGTTGAGGAAGCGCTTCGGTCGGCCGCCAGAAAAAAATTCGGCAGCAAAATCGACATCGAAGTCCAATACAGCGATGAAACCGGGGAGGTGGAAGTTTTCAAGTTTCTCGAAGTCGTTGAGGACGTGACCGACCCGGATCTCCAGATCAGCATGGAAGACGGTCAGACATTGGACCCCGACTGTGAGGTGGGCGACAGCCTGGGCATCAAAATGGATACCTCCACCTTTGGCCGGATAGCGGCCCAGTCTGCAAAGCAGGTCATTATCCAGAAAATGAAAGACGCCGAACGCGACGCCGTCTACGCCAGCTTTATCGATCGCAAGGGCGAAATCATCAACGGCATCGTCCAACGCATCGACCGCGGAGACATCATCGTCAACCTGGGCCAGACCGAGGCGGTGCTGCCCCATCGCGAACAGGTCCCCCGAGAGTCCTACCGGCGCGGCGACCGCGTCCGGGCCTATATTCTGGATGTCCTCCAGGACGCCCGCGGCCCCCAGGTGGTCCTTTCCCGGACCCACGCCAATTTTTTAAACAATCTCTTTCGCACCGAGGTCCCCGAAATCAGCGAGGGCATTGTGGAGATCAAGGCGGCCGCGCGCGAACCGGGAAGCCGCTCCAAAATTGCGGTGGCATCCCACGACTCCGACATCGACCCGGTCGGCGCCTGCGTGGGGATGAAGGGCAGCCGCGTCCAGAGCGTCGTCCAGGAACTCCGGGGGGAAAAAATCGACATCATTCCCTGGCACATCGATGCGGCCAAGTTTGTCTGCAATGCCTTGGCCCCGGCGGAGATTTCACGGGTGATCATCGATGAAGAAAACCGATCCATGGAGGTGATCGTTCCCGACGAGTTTCTATCCGTTGCCATCGGCAAACGCGGCCAGAATGTGCGCCTGGCCTCCAAGCTGACCGGCTGGCATCTTGATGTCAGAAGTGAAGAGCTCTACAATCAGGAAATGCAGGCCGGTTACGATTCACTGCTTTCGCTGCCTGAGGTCAGCACCAGCCTGGCGGATGCACTCGTCGAAAAAGGGTTTTATTCGGCCGATGAAATCAGTCGGGCCGTCGTGGATGATCTGCTTGCAGTGCGGGGCATGTCCGAGGAGGAAGCGGCCCGCTTGATCCTGGTCTCCCGGGATGCCGTAAGGCAGGCGGCTGAAGCGGCCGCCCAGGCCAAAGCGCAGGCCGCCGCATCGGCCTTGGAAGATGCCGAGCAAGCGGCGATCGCCACCAGTGCGGAGACGGCTCCTGAGTCTCCTGAGTCTCCTGAGTCTCCTGAGTCTCCTGAGGCTCCTGAGGCTCCTGAGGCTCCTGAGGCTCCTGAGGCTCCTGAGGCGGCTGAGACGGAAACGCCAGCGGAGCCCGCGACGATGGCCGCCGAAAACGGCGCCGCACCGGCCGAGGACACTGAAAAACCGACAGACTAATCGTTCGTTCTGACCTTCAGGCGGGGGCCTGAAGCGGCATCAGGGTGGATACGACGGGCCGGGCAAACCGACGCCGGTTGAAAAACGCGGCGTCCCGGGGTCTTACATCAAAAGAAGACGAGGGGGGATGGATGGCAAAGATCAGGATCTATGAGCTTGCCAGAGAACTCAACATGAAAAACAAAGCGCTGCTCGACAAATTGGCGGAAATGAATATCTCCGTGCGCAGTCATATGAGTTCTCTGGAGGACGAGACCGTGGCCCAAATCAAGCGCTCACTCTTCGGCAAGAAGGCTGCCGCCGTTGAAGTGACCCGCGTTCGGCCGACCGTCATTCGCCGCCGTAAACGGGACATTGAGAAACTGGAGAAAGAGGCCGCTGCCGCGCCCGAAGCCCCGTCGGAGGAAATCCCCGCTGTCACCGCCGAGGCCCCGGCGCTGGAACCGGCGAGCGGCCAACCGGCACCCGAGGAAGCCGAAACCACCGAACCCCCGGTGGATGTCCCCCTGCCCGAAACCCCGGTCGTTGAAGCGCCGGTTCCGGAGGCCCTCACCCCCGCCGCGGAATCACAGCCCGAAGAAGCCCCCGCCACGCCCGCACCCGAGATGCAGTCCGCGCCACCTGCCGCTGAAGTCGAGGCCCCGCCGACCGAAACCCCGGCCCCCACCGAAACGCCCGCCAAGGCCAAGGTCGAAAAGCCGGCCAAGGTGAAACGCAAAAAAGGCGACACCGTCGCCAAGATTATCAGCCTGCCGACCCGCGAGGTGGTGCGGGCCATTCAGGCGGAAAAGGAAGAGCGGGCCGAGGCCGAAGCCCCCGGGGCGAGGATCGAGCCCAAGATTGAGACCGCCGCCCCGGTAAGCCCCGAAGAAACGGCAGCACGCGAAAGCCGCAAGAAAAAAGGCAAAAAACGGGAGGAAGAACCGGCTGCGGAAAAGAAGCCGATCAAGAAAAAAGTCGCCTTCCGCCGCAAGGAGGTTGTCGAAGGCGCCGATTTGTATGCCAGCGGCGGCCGCGGCCGCAAGGGCCGCAAAGGCGGCAAGCTCAAGGTCGCCAAGGGCCAGAAAACGCAAATCACCACACCCAAGGCCATCAAGCGGCGAATCAAGGTCGACGACGCCATCGTGCTTTCCGAACTGGCCAAGCGCATGGGGATCAAGGCCAATGAGATCATCGGCAAGCTCATGGGGTTGGGGGTGATGGTGACCGTCAATCAAACCGTCGATTACGAAACCGCCGTGCTGGTGGCTTCGGAGTTTAATTTCGAAGTGGAAAAAGCCGCCTTTGCAGAGGAGACCATCCTGAAGGTCGCCACGGATGAACCGGATCAACTGCTGCCCCGCCCGCCCGTGGTCACGATCATGGGCCACGTCGACCACGGCAAGACCTCGCTGCTGGACGTCATTCGCAAAACGCGCGTGACGGAAGGCGAAGCCGGCGGCATCACCCAGCACATCGGCGCCTACAACGTCTCGACCCCCCGGGGGCAGGTTGTTTTTCTGGACACCCCCGGCCATGAAGCCTTTACCGCGATGCGCGCCCGCGGGGCGCAGGTAACCGACATCGTCATCCTGGTGGTCGCAGCCGACGACGGGGTCATGCCCCAAACCATCGAAGCCATCAACCACGCCAAGGCGTCCGAGGTGCCGATCATCGTGGCGGTCAACAAGATGGACAAGGCCAATGCCGATCCCGACCGCGTTCAACGGCAACTGGCCGAGGTTGGTCTGATGCCGGAGGACTGGGGCGGGGACACCATTTTTGTCAAGGTTTCCGCCAAACAGAACCAGGGCATCGAGGAGCTGCTGGAAATGATTTTGCTCCAATCCGAGGTTCTGGAGCTCAAGGCCAACCCCAACAAACTGGCCAGCGGACACGTGGTGGAGTCCAAGCTGGATTCCGGCCGCGGACCGGTGGCCACGATCCTGATCCAGGACGGCACCCTGCGCGCCGGGGACCCCATTGTCTGCGGCATCTACTCCGGCAAGGTACGGGCGATGTTAAACGACCTCGGGCAGCCGGTGGATGAGGCCGGCCCCTCGATTCCGGTGGAAATCCTGGGCCTCACCGGTGTTCCGAGCGCCGGCGACGAATTCGTGGCCCTGGCCGATGAAAAGAACGCCCGGCAGGTCAGCCAGCACCGGGCACAGAAGCAGCGGGCCAAAGAGCTGGCCAAAACCAGCCGGGTCAGCCTCGAAAGCCTTTTTGATAGGATGAAGGAGGGCGAGGTCAAGGACCTCAACCTGATCATCAAGGCCGATGTGGACGGCTCCATCGAAGCCCTGCGGGATTCTCTGGTCAAACTCTCCAACGAGGAGGTCAAGATCAACGTGATGCATGCCGCCACCGGCACCATTACGGAATCCGATGTTTCCCTGGCCGCTGTTTCCGATGCGATCATCATCGGTTTCAACGTCCGGCCCAACACCAAGGTGGCGGATATGGCGGAGGAGGAGCATGTCGACGTCCGCTATCACAACATCATCTACAACGTAATCAAAGAGGTCAAAGACGCCATCGTCGGCATGATGGAGTCGACCTACGAGGAGCGGATACTGGGCCTGGCCGAAGTCCGTGAGGTCTTTCACGTGCCCAAGGTCGGCGCCATCGCCGGCGCTTACGTGACCGAGGGTAAAATCGAGCGCGGGCAGCGGGTGCGCCTGCTGCGCGACGGCATCATCCAGTTCGAAGGCAAGATCGCGTCGCTGCGACGCTTCAAGGATGATGTCAAAGAGGTCCAGCGCGGCTACGAGTGCGGCATCGGGATCGAGAACTACAACGATATCAAGGTCGGGGACGAAATTCAGTGCTTCTTCCTCGAAGAAATTAAACCGGCGCTGGCCTGAGGGCCCCGGAAAAAAATAATTCCGTAACCTTGTTGGAATTATTTATTCCCGCGACCCTGAACCCCGACGAGGGAAAGCCCCATGGTGGTCGGAATCGGCATGATCACTTTCAGGCTGCACGACTGTCACAGTCTGAAGGCCAAGCGCAGGATCGTGAAAACGATCATTTCCCAGATCCGCAACCACTTCAACGCGTCGGTGGCGGAGGTCGGCGCCAACGATATCCATCAGCGGGCTGAAATCGGCTTTTCGCTCACGGGCAACGACCGCCAGCTGATCAACTCCAAGGTCGACAAGATATTCAACCTGGTGGAAGATCTGGGACTGGCCGAAGTCATCGACACGCAAATGGAACTCATCAGTATATGAAGCCGTTTTCACGCGCACAGCGGGTCGGTGGTCAGATCCAACGCGTTCTGTCCACATTCATCCGCAAGGAGATCAAGGACCCCCGGCTGGCGCCGGTGATCATCACGGGGATTAAAATGACCCGTGATCTGCGGATCGCCAGAATTTTCTACACCATCCAGAGCGCCATGACCGCCGCCGGGCGCGAGGCCGCGGCCGAAGGCCTGGAAAGTGCCAAAGGCTACCTGAAACGGTCTCTGGCGGCCGAGCTAGGCTTGCGCTACATGCCGGATCTGCAGTTTTTTTATGATGACTCCCTGGATTACGGCGCTCATATTGACCAGCTGCTCCAATCGATAAAATCGGATCATGAACCAGATCGTTCGCCATCTGAAGAGTAGCCGCCGGGTATTTTTAGCCTCCCACATTCAGCCGGATGGGGACGCCATCGGTTCCCTGCTGGCCCTGGGGCTTTCGCTGGCCCGCCTGAATATCCGCACCGCGCTCTTCAACGAAAGCCATATCCCGGCGGTTTACCGGTTCCTGCCCGGCGTGACGGCCATAACCCGCCGTTTCGACAGCCAAGCGGGCTTCGACACCGCGGTGATTCTGGACTGCGGCAGCCTGGAGCGCATCGGTGCCGCGGCCGCGGCGGTGGGCCGGCTGCCAACGATCATCAACGTCGATCACCACGTGACCAACACCGGCTTCGGCCATTTGCAGCTGATCGACACCAGCGCCTGTTCGACGGCCGAAATCGTCTTTCGCCTGATCAAACAGCTCGCCACGCCCATCGACAAGGCCGTCGCGACGGCCATCTACACCGGCATCCTGACCGATACCGGCTCGTTTCGATTCGCCAACACCAGCAGCGCCGCCTTTTCGATCTGTGATGAAATGGTGCGCCGAGGGGTCATTCCCTCCGAGGTGGCCCAGCACGTTTACGGTACCTACTCCATGGGGCGCATCAAATTGTTGAATCTTGCGCTCGACTCCATTGAAATTTCACCCAACGGCAAGCTGTCCCTGATGACCCTGACCCGTCACATGCTGCGCGAAACCAACACCCTGCCCGAGGACGCCGACGGGATCATCAATTACGCCAAGCGCATTCAGGATGTGCGGGTGGCCGTTTTGATTCAGGAAAACGGCAACGGTGATTCCCCGTCAACCGATCGCGCCCGCCGATTTCACGTCAGCCTGCGCTCTGACGGCACAGTGGACGTGGCGGCGATCGCAGCCGCTTTCGGGGGCGGCGGACACTGCAACGCCGCAGGTTTCAATATCCAGGCCGACCTGGACGAGTTGAAATCCAAGATTTTCAACCTGGCCCAAAAGATATAGCGTGCCGCATGCGCCTGGGAAAAAGCGGCATTCTGGTCATCGACAAACCCGCGGGGATGAGCTCCGCGCAGGCGGTTGCGCAGATCAAGCGGGTGACCGGGGTTCGCAAGGCGGGCCACGCCGGCACCCTGGACCCCTTTGCCACCGGCGTTCTGGTGTGCTGCCTGAATCAGGCCACGCGCCTGGCCCGTTTTCTGCTGGCCGGCCGCAAGACATACGCGGCGACTCTTTTTTTAGGGGTCGCCACCGATACCCAGGACCCCACGGGAACGGTGGTCGCCCGGGCCGATGCGACCGCCGTCAGTCGAGATCAGATCAACGCCGTTTTTGAACGTTTCAGCGGGGAGCTCAGCCAGCAGCCGCCGGTTTACTCGGCCTTGAAGCACGAAGGCACCCCGTTGTACAAGCTGGCCCGCAAAGGCCGACCGGTTCAAAAGCCGCCGCGGCCGGTAACCGTTTTTTCTCTTGGCCTGACGGGCATCGACGGCCCGCGGGTGCAGTTTGAGGTGGAATGCAGCGCCGGCACCTATATCCGCACCCTGTGCGCCGATATGGGACAGGCGCTGGGCTGCGGCGGCCATCTCAGCGATTTGCGCCGTCTGCGCAGCAGCGGCTTCGCCATCGACGAAGCGATCAGCCTGACGGAACTCTCCGCACTGGCCGAGACCGGGGCGACCGCCGGGCAGGTGATCGCGATGGCTCCCGCCCTGCGTGGAATGCCGGAGCAGACGGTCAGCGACGCTCAGGCCGCAAAAATCCGTTTCGGGCGGCCGCTGTCGGAGAGCGACCTTTCACCGCAAAAGGTTCCCACCGACGGGCCGCTGAAATTGCTGACTCCCGATCGCCGCCTGCTGGCAGTGGTTCGCTGGCGCGCTTCGGCGCGCTGCTGGGCCTACCTTTGCGTGATGCCGCCGGACGCCTGCGGCTCGGGTGTTTGTTGAGGTTTAACTATGGACAGGTGCCGGATTATAGGATAAAGAGGAAACATCAAAAAAACCGGGTCAACCCGAATATTCAGGGGTGACCGTTGCTTTCAACCAGAGGAGGCCAAAAGAAAGTGGTTCTGACTTCAGTAGACAAAAAAGGGCTTATCGATCAATTCAAACTGCACGAAAGCGATACCGGTTCTCCGGAAGTTCAGATTGGACTTTTGACGCACCGCATCTCCTATCTTACCGAGCATCTCAAGGTCCACAAAAAAGACCATCATTCCCGCAGGGGGCTGCTGATGCTCGTCGGCCAGCGCCGCCGGCTGCTGAACTACGTCAAAAACAAAGATGTCAAGCGCTACCGGGCCATCATCGACACCTTGGGGTTGCGGCGTTAACCCCCCATGCGTCCCTGCGCTTGCGCTGGCGCCCTGTCGGCGCGCGCGTCATCCCCCGGGGGGCCTACGCCCCCTGTTCAGGTATCAGCGGGCGGCCGAAAGCCGGCCGCTTTTGGGGGCCAAGGCACGGGGCTCAGGCGTGACCAGGCGCCGGGGCCACCAGCCGCACGGCGCCCGATGCCGTTGGAATAGCGGCAGTCCCGTTTGTGTGCCTGCAACTGCGAAAAGCTTCTTTACCCTGCTCGTCGGGGGCACGGCCCCCAGGTTCGGCCTCTGCAACCTCACGCATCCAGCGTCCAACCGCCCAGAGCATAAGGAACCTTTCGTTTTCCTGGCCGGGCCGAAAACGGGCGGTTGCCCCGGGGCGCTTTGCATTTTCCTCGAGATCCAAACCAAACCATTCTGCGGTATTTGAAACGTTTCAGAGCAGCAGGCTGGACAACGCTTTTTAATTAGGAGAGAGATATGACCGTTTTACTGAAAACAGATATTGGCGGCAAGCCCCTCAGCATCCAGGCCGGCAAGGTGGCCAAACAGGCCTCCGGCTCGGTGGTGGTGCAGTTCGGCGAAACCATTGTGCTGGTGACCGTCGTCGCCGCCAAAGAGGAACGGGCGGAAGTGGATTTTCTGCCCCTAACGGTTGAATACCAGGAAAAGATTTACGCGGCGGGACGCATCCCGGGGAATTATTTCCGACGTGAAATCGGACGGCCCAGTGAAAAGGAAACCTTGACCGCACGCCTGATCGACCGCCCCATTCGTCCCCTGTTCCCCAAAAACTACCGGTTTGAAACCCAGGTGATCGCCACCGTGCTGTCCATGGACCAGGAAAACGATCCCGACGTCCTGGCGATGGTCGGCGCCTCGGCGGCGCTTCACATTTCCGACATCCCCTTCGCTGGGCCGATCGCCTCTGTCCGCGTGGGGCGAATCGACGGCCAGTTCAAGGTCAACCCGACCATCTCGGAGTGGGAGGCCTCGGATATCACCATCATTGTCGCCGGCTCCAAAACCGGTGTGGTGATGGTCGAGGGCGGCAGCGCCACGGTCAGTGAAGCCGATGTGCTCGAAGCCATTTTCTTCGGCCACAGTGAAATGCAGCCGCTGATCGCGATGCAGGAAAAACTGCGGGAGGACATCTCCAAACCCAAACGGGTCATCCCCGAAGCGGCCCGGGACGAGGCGCTGGCCGCCAAGATCGAAGCCGAAATTCTGAACGAGATCAAGACCGGGCTCCAAATTCCCGACAAGATCGAACGCCAGGACCGTCTGCGGGCACTGAAAGCCGAACTGTTCACGCGCCTGGGGGAGGCCTATGCCGACCGCAGGAAGGCGGTCGCGGAGATTTTCAGCGACCTCAAAAAACGGGTCAGCCGGGACATGATCCTGAAGGAAGGCCGCCGCATCGACGGCCGCAGGTTCGATGAAATTCGGCCGATCAGCTGCGAGGTCGGGACCCTACCGCGGCCGCACGGCAGCGCCCTGTTTACCCGCGGCGAAACCCAGGTCCTCGGGGTCTTGACGCTGGGCTCGGGCCCCGACGAACAGCGCGTGGAAACCCTCAGCGGCGAGGAGTTCCGCCCCTTCATGCTGCACTACAACTTCCCGCCCTTCTCGGTGGGGGAAGTCAAACGCATCGGCGGTCCCAGCCGGCGCGACATCGGCCACGGCGGCCTTTCCACCCGCGCCCTGGAGAAAGTCATCCCGGCCAAGGAGGATTTCGACTATACCATCCGCCTGGTTTCCGAGGTCCTGGAATCCAACGGCTCGTCCTCCATGGGAACGGTCTGTGCCGGCACCCTGGCCCTGATGGACGGGGGCGTTCCCATCAAGGCGCCGGTATCGGGGATCGCCATGGGGCTGGTCAAAGAAGGCGACCAGGTGGTGATCCTCTCGGACATCCTCGGCGATGAAGACCACACCGGGGATATGGACTTCAAGGTCACCGGTACCCGTGAGGGGATCACGGCCCTGCAAATGGACATCAAGATCCACGAGCTCTCCCGCGACATTCTGACGAAAGCCCTGGAGCAGGCCCGCGTGGGCCGGCTCTTCATTCTCGATAAAATGCTGGAGGCCCTGGATAGGCCCCGCCAGGAAATTTCCAGCTTTGCCCCGAAGGTCTACATCGTCAAGATTCACCCGGACAAGATCCGGGAGCTGATCGGACCGGGCGGCAAGGTGATCCGGGCGATCCAGAGTGAAACCAACACCCGCCTGGAGGTGGATGATTCGGGAACCGTCAAGATCGCGGCCACCTCCCAGAAAGATGGGGACGCCGCCTTGAAAATGGTCAACGACATCGTCATGGACCCCGAAGTCGGCGCCGTTTACGATGGCACCGTGGTCAAAATCACGGATTTCGGGGCCTTCGTGCAGATCATGCCGGGAACTGACGGGTTGTGCCACATCTCGCAGCTGGCCACCCACCGGGTGAAGAAGGTGAGCGACATCGTCAAGGAAGGCGACACCCTCAGGGTGAAGGTCCTGGAGGTCGGCCGGGACGGGAAAATCCGCTTGAGCCACAAGGCCGTGCTTGAAGGGCAACATGAAGCCGACGATTAACAAGACCAGCCTGCCCAATGGCGTCCGCATTTTAACTCTGAAAATGCCCCATGTGCGCTCGGTTTCCATGGGGGTCTGGGTTAATGTGGGCGCCCGTGACGAATCCCCTGCGGAAAACGGGCTTTCGCACTTTATCGAGCACATGATTTTCAAGGGGACCGAAAAGCGTTCGGCATTTCAGATCGCGAAGGAGTTCGATGCCATCGGGGGCCAGACGAATGCCTTCACCAGTATGGAGACCACCTGTTACCATGCGCGGGTCGTCGATGCCCATCTGGAGACGATGGTCGACATTCTGTCCGATATCTTTCTGAACTCCACCTTCGATTCGCTGGAAGTCGAGCGCGAGCGCCCGGTGATCTGCCAGGAAATCGGGATGGTCGAAGACAGCCCCGAGGAATACGTGCATGTTCTGGCCGGCACCGATTTTTGGGGGGACGGCCCGCTGGGCCGCTCGATCCTGGGAAGTCGTGAGACCATCGGGGCGTTTGGCGCCGAGACCCTTAAGACCTATTTCAGCCGATTTTATCACCCGGCTCAAATCGTCATCGCCGCGGCCGGCAGCATCGACCACGACCATCTGGTCGACCTCATCGGCGCGCCGTTTGCGGCCATTCAGCCGCCGCCGGCGGCCCTCCCGCCTCGCCAACGCTCCGCGGGACGCGCGGCCCTGTCGGTGCACGCCAAGGCCCTCGAGCAGGTGCACCTGTGCCTCAGCACCCGCGGGGTGTCCCTCAAAGCCGAGCAGCGCTTTGCCCTGTCGCTGCTCAACTCGCTGATGGGCGGCAACATGAGCTCGCGGCTTTTTCAGGAAATCCGCGAGCGCCGTGGGCTGGCCTACTCGGTCTACTCCCACACCGCCTCCTATGTGGATACGGGCATGTTCGGGGTTTATGCCGCCGTCGAGCCGAACAAGGCCCTCGAAACCACCCGGCTGATCGCCCAGGCCCTGCGGGCGGTCAAGGCCGCCCCGGTCAGCGCCGCAGAGCTCCAGGATGCCAAGGAGTACACCAAGGGCTGTCTCCTCCTGGCCGCCGAAAGCACCGACAACCAGATGGCCCGCATCGCCCAGAGCGAGCTGCTCTTTGAGCGTTGGATTCCGCTGGAGGCCATCCTCGAGCGCCTGGAAGCCGTGACCTGCGAAGATCTCCTGGCGCTGGCCAATACGCTGTTTCAATCCGATCAGACCGCCCTGACGGTCCTCGGCCCCCCCTTGGAGGCCGCCCCGCAGGCCTTCGGGGACTGCCTTGCGCTCTGATGCCACTCCCGGCTGCGGGATAAAACAGGTGCCGCCCATGGAAACCGCCCCGACCCTCAGGTTCTGCCGGCTGCGGCCGGATGAAGACGCCGATGTCCCCCTGCCGCGCTACATGACCCCCCTGGCGGCGGGGATGGACGTCTGTGCGGCGGTGGCCCGCGCGCTGACCATTGCGCCGGGGGAGATTCTGCTGGTCCCCACGGGATTTGCCATGGCGCTGCCCGCCGGCTACGAAGCCCAGATCCGGCCGCGCAGCGGGCTTGCCGTGCATCACGGCATCGGGCTGATCAATTCGCCGGGAACCATTGACGCCGATTACCGCGGCGAGGTGCAAATCCCGCTTATCAATTTAGGCCAAACGCCTTTTACCGTGCGCCGGGGCGACCGCATCGCCCAGATGGTCATCAACAGGGTCTGCCAGCTTCAGGTGCAGCTGACGACCCGCCTGGACGACACCGCCCGCAGTTCGGGGGGGTTCGGTCACACGGGGGTCTGAGGGTATGACGCCCCCCCGCCCGCCGCAACCTGAACCCGCACCGGTGCCGCTGACCGTTTGTGTGCTGGCCAGCGGCAGCCGGGGCAACGCCATTTATGTAGCCGATGCCACGACCGCCGTCCTGATCGACGCCGGTCTTTCCGGGGTTGAAATCGAACGCCGCTTGCGGTCAAGGGGGCTTTCCCCCGACCGCCTAGATGCGGTTCTGGTCACCCACGAACACGACGACCACACCCGGGGGGTCGGCGTGCTTTCGCGTCGCTACCACCTGCCGGTCTACATCACGGCGCCCACGTTGAAAGTCGCCGGCGCCCAGCTGGGCCGCCTGCATGCGATCCGCGACTTTCAGTGCGGCCGCGGCTTTCAGATCGACGCCCTGCACTTTCGGCCCTTCGCCCTCTGCCACGACGCCGAAGACCCGGCCGGCTTCACCGTCAGCGGAAACGGCACCAAGCTCGGCATCGCCACCGACCTGGGCATCGCCACCGCCCTGGTGCAAGAAAATTTGAAGGACTGCAGCGCGCTGATCCTCGAGGCCAACCATGACCCGCTGATGCTTGAAAACGGCCCCTACCCCTGGCCCCTCAAACAACGCGTCAAAAGCCGCAGCGGGCATCTGGCCAACGGCGAGGCCCGCCAATTGCTCAGCGCCGTCCGGCACCCGCGCCTGCGCCGCGTGATCCTGGCGCACCTCAGCGAGAAGAACAACTCACCTGAAAAAGCGCTCGCTGAAGTCGGTCTGGCCCTGCAGCAGGCGTGCGGGATTGGTCTGACGGTGGCATCCCAGGAAACAGCCGGCCCGCTGATGCATTTGACCTGAGCGGGCATCCGAAAGCAGTGATTCAAGCGGCCGGCGAAAACTGCCCGACGTCACTTGTAGATGAACCCGCTGACCAGCAGCAGGATGGCCCCGCTGCCCACCAGGAGGGCAAACAGGGGCATGCTCACCAGGTAATCCAGCCCGCGGTCAACCCCCAAAAGCGCCACTTGGTCGATCCAGCCCAACTGACCGCTGTCCAGAACATCCCGCAGGCTGAGGCTTTTCCAGACTTCCTTGGTTCCCATCAGGGATGAAATCGCCTGAAACCCCAATACGACCAAACCGCTGAGGGTCGTCAGAAGCCCCACTATCGTCAATTTTGACATGATCTTCCCTGCCGGCAAATTTTTAGTATTATTGAAGCCGTGCACCGATGGGCCAAACGGGCGCTTACAGCTTCAAGCTGTCCGCTGACGCCGTGGACAACGGCCGGCAACCGTGCCACCCGTTCGCGGGCAAGCGGCCTGCGGGGGAAAGCCGCAGATTGGCAGCCCCCGAGGATCACGGCGCCAGGGGGCCGGATGCAACCGCCTGGCGCAGATACCCTGTAAAGATCGGTTTTTGGGGGGATATCCTTTAACGCCGGGTGAGAGGTGGGCGAGGCGGTGCGACGGCTTTGAGGGTCATGTGCCCTGCAAGCGGCTTGGTCTCAAAGCAGCCGCTGGTGGAGGGCCTCGAATTCACCGCTCAGTTTGTGGCGTGCATCAAAAAAAATCATGGGCTGGGCCGCCGCATGCGACTCGCGAATCCGGACGGAGGCGGAGATGTAGGGATCCAGAACCGGCAGGCCCTCCTGCCGCAGTTCCTCCACGATTTGGCGGGGCTGGCGGGCGCGGGCCTGGAACTGGTTGATGACGATTCCGGCCACCGCCAGCCGGGGGTTGTGATCGGCCCGGATTTCACGGACGTTTTCCAGGAGCGCGTAAAGCGCCTGGCGGGAGAAATGGTCGCAGTCGAAGGGAATCAGGCAGGCGTCGGCGGCGATCAGCGCCGAGCGGGTGAAGAAATTTAGCGCCGGCGGAGTGTCCACAAACACGGCGTCGTAATCGGTCAGGGCGTCGAGGGCCTCCTTGAGCTTGAACATCTTGTAGCGCGATTCGAGCTTGCCCTCCAGTTCCGCCATCTCGGGATGCGCCGGCATGATGCTCAGGCCGGCAAATGGCGTGGGATGAACACAGCTCTCGGGGCGCTGGGTCTTGAAAAAGGCGTAGAGAGTCTCCTCGAAAAAGGTGGCCAGGGTCGTTTCCAGTTCGCGGGCCCCGGTTCCCAGCAGGTACTGGGTTGAATTTGCCTGGGGGTCCAGATCCACCACCAGTGTTCGCCGCCCGCGGGCGGCGCTGACCGCGGCCAGGTTGCAGGTGATGGTGGATTTCCCCACCCCGCCCTTTTGGTTGAAGACCACCCAGCGTTTCATGACGAACTCCCCGTCCAGCGGCTGTCAGACCCCGGCGGCCGAAAACGCCCGCGTGACGATCTCCTGGGCCTCGGCCTGAATTCTCTGTAGATGCGATTGGCCGCTGAAACTCTCCGCGTAAATTTTGTAGACATCCTCGGTTCCGGAGGGACGGGCTGCAAACCACCCGTTGTCGGTCACCACCTTGAGGCCGCCGATGGGGGCATCGTTTCCCGGGGCGCGGGTCATTTTGGCCCGAATCTGCTCGCCGGCCAGTTCCGTGGCCTGGACGTCTTCGGGCGCGAGGGCGCTCAGCACCGCTTTCTGGGCCGCTGTGGCAGGCGCATCCACGCGGTCGTAGAGCGGGTCGCCGAATTCAGCCGCCTGCTGCCGGTAGAGCGCCGCCGGGCTCCGCCCGGTGACAGCGGTGATCTCTGCGGCCAGCAGATCCATGACGATGCCGTCCTTGTCGGTGGTCCAGACGGTCCCGTCGCGCCGCAGAAAGGTCGCCCCGGCGCTTTCCTCCCCGCCAAAGGCGCAGGTGCCGTCGATAAGACCGGGGACAAACCACTTGAAGCCGACCGGCACCTCCCACAGGGTTTTTCCCAGACGGGCGGCCACCCGATCGATCATGCTGCTGCTCACCAGGGTTTTGCCGACCCGGGCCTGGGGCAGCCAGCGCGGGCGGTTCTGGAACAGGTACCCGATGGCCGCGGACAGGAAGTGGTTGGGGTTCATCAGCCCCCCATCCGGGGTGACGATCCCGTGGCGGTCGCCGTCCGGGTCGTTGCCGAAGGCGACGTCAAAGTCGGCCTTGAGCCCGATGAGGCCCGCCATGGCATACGGCGAGGAGCAGTCCATCCGGATCTTGCCGTCCTTGTCGCGGGTCATGAAGCCGAAGGTCGGATCAATTTGCGGGTTGACCACCGTGATCTGGAGATTCAGGGCCGCGGCCAAAGGCTCCCAGAGGCCGACGGTGGCCCCGCCCATGGGATCGACCCCCATCCGGATTCCGGCCGAACGGATGGCGTCGACATCGATGATCTGCCCCAGGTCCCGGATATAGGGGGTGAAAAAATCATGGGGGCGGATCGCGGGGGTCTTGAGCGCCGCTTCATAGCGCAGCCGTTTGACCTCCCGGTTTTTTTCCGCCAGAAGCTGGTTGGCCCGTTTCTCCACCCAGCGGGTCACCGCGGTATCGGCCGGCCCGCCGTGGGGGGGGTTGTACTTGAAGCCCCCGTCCTCGGGGGGGTTGTGCGACGGGGTGATCACGATGCCATCGGCGCGCGGGCCCTTCTGCGTGCGGTTGAAGGCCAGAATGGCGTGGGACACCACCGGGGTGGGCGTATACCCGTCTTGATGGTCGATCAAGACCGTCACGTCGTTGGCGCTCAGCACTTCCAGGGCGGTGATAAAACAGGGCTGCGACAGGGCGTGGGTGTCCCTCCCCAGAAACAGGGGGCCGTTTATGCCGTTGGCCCGCCGATAGTCGCAAATCGCCTGGCTGGTGGCCAAAATGTGGTCCTCGTTGAGGCTGTTTTTGAATGCCGACCCGCGATGACCCGAGGTGCCGAAGCTCACCCGCTGGGCGGGGTCCGCGGGATCCGGCTGGCGGGTGTAATACGCGCTGACCAGCCGGGGAATATCGGCCCGGATCGATGCCGGCGCAGGCTTTCCGGCCTGGGGATGCAGCGCCATGTCCAACCACCTTTCTAAACCGTCGAAAAAATTTGACTTCGTGGGGTTGCGGTTAAATAATATCTCAACTATGGAAAGACGGTGATCAACAGATGCCCGGAAACATCTTGCCCACCCCGGGTTTCAGGGGTTTCATCACACACCGGCGGCGGTGAGTAAAAGGGCTGATTCATAGGATAGAAGCAAAGACCGCCGCCCGTCAAGCATTAAGTAGCGATCAAGCAGGACCCGTGATGCCGGAACCGAAGCGCTCTTCATTGCTCTGCCCCAACTGCCGCAAGCTGATCAGTGCGGACGAGCCCCGCTGCCCCTACTGCGGTACCACCCGGCCCGCCGCCATCTGGCGCAACAATCCCTGGACCCGTGGTCTCGGCCGGGAGGACACGCTGGTCAATTGGGTCATTTTTCTCAACGTCGCCATGTTCATCCTCGCCCTGCTGCTCAACCCCAGCGGCACCCGGGTGTCGCTGAACCCCCTGACGGCGCTGGCCCCGTCGGACCTCAGCCTCCTGCGCCTGGGGGCCACCGGGACCATCCCCATCGACCGCCTGCACCGCTGGTGGTCGCTGCTGACGGCAAATTACCTGCACGGCGGCATTCTCCACATCGTCTTCAACATGATGGCCTTTCGTCAGCTGGCGCCCTTTGTGATCCGCGAGTATGGCCCCTACCGCATGATCAGCCTGTTCACCCTGAGCGGCGTGCTCGGCTTTCTGGTGTCCTATCTCGCGGGGGTGGCGCTGACCATCGGCGCCTCGGCGGCCGTCTGCGGCCTGATCGGCGCAGCCCTGTTCTATGGTAAAAACCGCGGCGGCACCTACGGTCAGGCGGTTTACAAACAGGTCAGCGGGTGGGTTGTGGGGCTTTTTGTCTTCGGTCTGCTGGTCCCGGGAATCAACAACTGGGGACATGGCGGAGGTCTCGTGAGCGGTGCTCTGCTGGGGTATCTGCTGGGATACCGCGAACGGCGGCCGGAAACCCTCTTCCACAAAACCCTGGCGGGCATCTGTGCCGCCCTGACTCTTCTTACGCTAATATGGGCCGTGCTAGGCGCCGTTTTCCTGCGGTTTGCGGCCTGAGCCCGGCCACAGGTCGCGACCCTCATGGACATCGAGCAAAAACTGGCCCTGATAGACCAAATCGACGGCCTCTACGACGCCTATGCGGCCACCTTGGACCTGGCCTGCCAAAAGGGCTGCGACAGTTGCTGCACCCGCAACGTGACCCTAACCACCCTGGAGGCCTACCGGCTGCTGGAGAGGCTTGCCCCCGCGCAGCGCGACCCCCTTTTGGCACGTGTGACCGCCCACGCCGAGAGAAAGCGCTTCCGGCCGGCGGTCACCACCAACCAGCTGGCGGAACTCTGCCTTGCGGGTGAAGACCCCCCGGTGGAAGACGCCGACCCCGGGTGGGGACCCTGCCCGCTTCTGACCGACGCCGTCTGCCCGGTCTACCCGCTGCGCCCGTTCGGCTGCCGCAGTTTCGTCTCCCTGCGCGGCTGTGCTCAAATCGGCTGCGCCGAGCAGACCCCGCTGATGGTGACCGTCAACACGGTTTTCCTGCAGGTCATCGAACACCTCGACCAGACCGGCTGCAGCGGCAACTTTTCAGATCTGCTCCGGGTTTTGGTCCCCGCCGAGGCCCGCCGGGCCTACCGCCAGGGCGCCCTGGGCTGCGGGTTAAACGGCCTGATTCAAAACCGCCCCGTCAGAATCCTGATGGTCCCCCCCGAGCACCGCGACCCGCTGCGCCCCTGGGTGGCACAACTCCAGCGCCTGCTGCACGCGGCTGAACGCCCCGGCTGAAGGTGAGACCCCCGCCGGTCGCCGGTCTTTTTCGGGCAAACCTTTCGGGGGCAGGGGCCGATAAAGGGAAAAGTCACCTTTTTTGCGGGCAAGCGGAGTTGCCAAATGAACCTGATCTTGAGAAAGCCCCTGGTTCTCTGCATCATCCTGGCGGGTCTGGGGTTTTGGCCGGACCTTTCGCAGCCGGCGTTTTACAAGTACGTCGACGAGACCGGCCAAACCCGCTATGTGGACGACGCGACCAAGATCCCGCCGCAATACCGTGAAAACCTGACCACCTACAAGGAGCGCTTTGACGACCTGGCGCCGGAGGAGCGGGCGGCCCTGCAACACCGCGAGCGTCTGCAAAAGACCCCCGCCGGGGGGGCGCCAAGGGCCGTCGGCGCCCCCGCCGAAGCGGCCGCCAACCGCCCGGAACACTTCACCGGCGGCAGCCAGGGCGGCGAAATGTACGAAACCAAGGTGATCATCCGGGGCAACCAGGTACTGGTGCCCGTCACCCTGGACTACGAGGGCAATCAGGTCGAAACGCTGCTGCTGCTGGATACCGGTGCATCACTGATCGCACTGCACGAGGAGGTCGCCCAGGGCTTGAAAATACGCAGCACCCAGCAGGCGACGGCGCAGGTGGTCGGCGGCAAAAACATCCCCTTCAAACTGGCCACCCTGAGCTATGTGCAGGTGGGCCCGGTGCGCGTCAAGAACCTGCGCGCGGGGATCATCCGCCACAGCGGTGCCTCGCGGTTCAAGGGGCTGCTGGGAATGAATTTCCTGCGCAACGTGGACTACAGCATCGACTTTGAACGGCAGGTCATCAAATGGCGCCTGTGAGATCCCCAGCAATTTCCAACAGCGCCTTCCGGAGGCCTTTTAACCGGCGGCTTGGGGCCTGAGCCGGGCCTCTGGCGGCCATTGGGGACCGGACTTTCAGAGGTTCAGTAGACGGGCGGCGTTCCCGCCGCAGATGCGCTCGCGGTCGTCGTCGGAGATCCCGGCGGCCGCCATTTCCGCAAAATAGCGGGCGGGGCCGAGGAGCGGGTAGTCGCTGCCGAAGAGAATTTTTTCGTCTCCGACAATTTCACAGGCCACCCGATAGACATCCGGGTCGTAGAGATAGGGCGAGGCGGCCGTATCGAAGTAAACGTTTTTAAGCGACGCCTTGACCTCTTTTTTGAGCAGCTGATAGAAGAAGAGGCCGCCTCCCCAGTGGGCCAGAACGATTTTGTTTTCGGGAAAGCGCCTGACCAAATCGTAAATCTGCCGAAGGGTGTTGGGGGTTTTGCCGGGATAGAGATGACCGACCGGCTCGTTGGTGTGAATCATGGCCACCAAGCCTTTGGCCAGACACTGCGCCATCAGGGGCGCCAGCTTGTCCCGGGCGGCGGCGTCGATGCCGGACTGGTAGAAGGCCAGTTCCCCGATGCCGGACAGCCCGCCGTCCAGACAGCGGCGGGTCTCCGCTTCGGCCTGCGGGCTGAAGGGATCCAGGCAGCAGAGACCGATCAGCCGCTGGGGATAGCGCCCCACGACCTCCAGCACATAGTCGTTGTTCAGCCGCGCGGTTTGGGCATCCCGCCAGGGAAACCCGAAAACCACCGACCGGTCGACCCCCTGGGCATCCATGGCGGCGACCAACTCCCGGGCCCCCACCAGTCTGGATTTGGGGGCGGCGTAGAGCAGTTCGAAGGCCGGCTCGCCCCGAAAAAATTTTTCACGGTCTTGGCGAACCGCGGCCGGGAAGATGTGCGTATGACAATCGATGATCATCGTGGCGGCCTCCTCTTGCGGGGCGTGAAGAAAATCCGTCGGGCGGGCCCTGCAGCAGCCATACCCCCCGGAGTATCAGCGGTGTTCGATGTTTTTTTTGGTCGGCGGCATTTCACCTAAAACCGTCGTCTTGGACGCGTCGGCCCGGCGCTGAAAATCAGACCTGACGAACGTGGTATTCGCTGATCCGGTTGCCGTCCTTTTTCTGGACCGTCACGATGAAGGCCCCGATGGGGATTTCCTCCTTTTCCTGGGGAATTTTGCCGATCTGGTTGAGCACAAACCCCGAGAAGGTATCATACTCCTTTGACTCCGGGATCTCCATGGGGATTTTCTCGTTGACTTCCTCGACATCGGTTTTCCCCAGGACGATCCATTCCTTGTTTTTCAACCGGACGATGCGGGGCTCGACCTTGTCGGTTTCGTCGCTGATCTCCCCGACGATTTCCTCCAGGACATCCTCAAGGGTGATCAGACCGGCCACCCCGCCGTGCTCATCGACGACGATCGCCAAATGGCTTTTACGGCGCTTGAACTGGCGCAGCAGGGAATCGAGTTTTTTGTTTTCCGGCACGAAGTACGGGGGTTGCATCAGTTTTCGAATATTCAGGGGCGCAGTGCAGGTCGTTTGCCCCATGAAGAGGTCCTTGATGTTCAGAATTCCCACCACGTGGTCGATGTCCCCCCGGATGACGGGAATCCGCGAAAAGCCCGATTTGATGATTTCCCCCACCCGCAGTTCCTCGTCGACATCGATGACGTACATGTCCGCCCGTGGGGTCATGATTTCGTAAGCGTTGGTGTCGTCAAACTCGAAAATGTTGTGGATCAGCTCTTTTTCTTCCTCCTTGATCTCACCCTCCTCCTCGACCACCTCCACGAAGGTCATGAGCTCCTCCTCGGTGCCAGTGGGGGTCTTTTTGATTTTACCGGTCAATTTCGGTATAAAATCGAGGAACTTGATCAGAGGGAAAAAAAGGATCGAAAGCCAGAAAATGGGGAAGATGACGATTCTGGAAATCAGGATGTTGTTGCGGGTGGCGATGGACTTGGGCAGGATCTCGCCGAACACCAGGATGAGAAACGTCATGACGCCGGTGACGATCCCCACGGCCTTGTCCGGAAACAGGTTCAAGGCAAACGCGGTGGCCAGCGAAGAACCGCCGATGTTCACCAGATTGTTGCCGATCAGGATGGTGGCCAGCAGCCGGTGAGGGTCCTCCTTCATGCGCATGATCAAAAGGTTGGTTTGACCCTTCATTTTACCGATATGACGGGCTTTGACCTTACTGATCGAAAAAAGCGCGGTTTCCGCCGAAGAAAAAAAACCCGAAAAAAACAGCAACACAACCAGAATAAGGATCTGATCGAGCATGATGGTTATTTACCTGCCTTCACGGTCACGGCCACTTGATATCAATTAACTTGGAAATATAGAGAAATCATGCGCCTATGTCAAACACGAAACGCCCTGAATGGCGGCCGGTATCAGCGGGCCGCCCGTCATGATTTCCTTTTCGCCGCGACAGTCGCCGGTCGCCTGCTGGATCCGGCGGCAGCCCGACGATCAGGGGGAATTCAGCGACAGGAAAGGCCCGGTGCATGAAGATCGACCGTCACGTTGTGCTCTTCACCCCCGAGGTCCACTGGAACACCGGCAACATCGGTCGCACCTGCCTCGGCGTCGGTGCCACGCTGCACTTGATCAAACCGTTGGGCTTTTCCCTGACAAGCAAGGCGGTTAAAAGGGCCGGGCTGGATTACTGGCAGCGGGTCGACCTCAAGGTCTGGGAAAATTGGGAGGCCTTCAGCGCCAGCCAAAACCCGCTTCCCGGGGAGGTGGCCTTGTTGAGCAAAGGCGGATCCCGGCCCTTCTGGGAAATCGCCCGCGGCGAGCGCCAATTTCTGATTTTCGGCTCGGAAACCGCCGGCCTCCCGGCATTCATCCGCAGCCGCTACCCGCAGAGCATCTACCACATTCCCATCTCGCGCGAAATCCGGTGCTTGAACCTGTCCACGGCCGTTGGCATCGTTTTGTACGAAAGTCTGCGGGCAAGCGGTATGGTACATGAGTGGCGGCCAACCGGTGACGGGGCAGGGGGGTGACGGCGGAATTTTCCCATTGAAAAAGCGGCGGACGGCCTGTGAGGCATACCAGGCGACACCCGGCCGCAACAGTGGGTGGGGAAGGGGCAGGGAGTAAAGGTTTCTGGCTCCGGGTTTTTCTTTTGGGGGAATCCGGTGCGTGCAGACCACTTGAGGGGGGACATGCAGGCGGGCCGCCAGATGTAGCATGGGATGGCGGCTTACACGTGGCCGCCGTTGCAACAGGCCACCCTCCGGCACGCTCACGCCCAAACGAGGCCCACGGCGGCCGCTGCGGGGCGCCGTCCATGGGCTTGGGTTGTGGGCCGCGCGGCAGCCCGCTGCAGGGAAGCCGGCGGTTACTTGACCGCCAGGCTAGTCATAAAGTCTTTGACCATCCGCTTTTTATCGGTATCGCTGATGGTCTTCGGCAGTCTCTCCAGGGCCCGATCGACGGCGGCATCCACCAGTTCGTTGCGAAACCGCTGCCGGGCCCTGAGGATCTGACCTTCGATCCTGCGCTGGGATTCCACCAGCAAGTTGCGGCCCTGCTGGCGGGCCTCCTCGATAATGCGCTCCTTGCTGGTGACCCCCTGGCTGATGATGCGCTCCTTCAGTTCGGCCAGCTGGGCGCTGCTCTCCTCCAGTTGACGGGTGGCCTGCTTCGTCTGCTCCGCGGCTTCCCGGTGCTGCTCCTCGATCTGTTTGATTTCAAGGGAGACTTCATACTTGCGGCCCTGCAAAAAGTCCTTCAGCGGCTGGCGCGAAAACTTGACGATGATAAAGGCCAGCAAACCGAAATTGAACCAGCGCATGACCAGATCGTAGGTGGCCCGCCACCCCCCGCCGTCCTCGGCTGCCAGCGCGGCACCCGCCGGCAGCAGCAGCAAGAGGCAGACCAGGGCCGCGATCCGGGCCCATCCGTATCGTGCGAAGCGGCGCTTCATCAGGTTAACCTCCGGTCCAACAGTTTCTCCATGATGCTCAGCGCAAGGCCTGCGGATTCCTGCTCAAGTCTTTCACGAGCCGCCGCCAACTGGTCGCTCACCGTCTGTTGCGTCTTGCTCCTGAGACTTTCCATTTCCTTGCGGACGTCCTTGATAATTTCCGAAGCATGGCGCTGCCCCTCGCTTTCCATCTTACTAGCGGCCAGCAGGGCCTCGTTGCGCACCTTTTTTTCGCGCACGGCCAATTGCTTCAGCAGGCTGGTCATCTCCTTTTCCGCCTCCAGGATATCCAGCTTCATCCTGTCGAGGTAATCGGCGCGTTCGGCCATGGTCCGGCGCAGAGGCTGAATCAGGATCCAGTTGATCAGAAAAAGGAAAATCAGAAAGGAGATCAGCTGCACCACCATCGTTGCGTTGATGCTGATAAGGGCGATGTTGCTGACAATCTGGAAATCCATATCCCATCCACTCGCTGTAGGAAAAACCCGTTATTGGAAAAAACCGGCATGCGCCGCCGGCAGCCCGTTCGGGAGGCCGGCAGGCGATCCGCCGTTGGCGGGGTCCGTCATCAGACCACAAAGAGCAGCAGCAGGGCGATCACTAGGGAATAAATACCGGTCGATTCGGACACGGCCTGACCCACCAGCATGGTTCGGGTCAGCAGGCCCGCTTCCCTGGGGTTCTTACCGATAGCCTCGCACGCTTTGGCCGCCACCATTCCCTCGCCGACACCGGGGCCGATGGCACCCAACCCCATGGAAATCCCCGCTCCCAAAAAGGCCGCAGCTTTGACAAGATCCACACCTTCAATTGCCATGATCTTCCTCCTCGTTTATCCGTCTGTCACGACGATTTGAATGCGACTGCATCGGTTCGATCCACCCGACCGCAACGCGGCCGGTGTTCCGTTGACGCCTAAACCACAAAAATCAGGACCAGGCTGACCACCATGGCATAAATTGCGGTGGACTGCGAAACGGCCTGACCGACCAGCATGATCCGCATCAGTTCCGGGGCACTCCGCAAGTTGCGCGCCACCCAGCAGACCGCGCTTTCCGCGGCCATACCATTGCCCACCCCCGGCCCAATGCCGCCGAATCCGGTACTCAAACCGGCCCCCAGCAGCGCCATGGACGTTTGCAGCTGGGCCGTTTCGGGGAAGGTCTTGAACATCAGGATAAAACTCACCAGGAGCCCGAAAATAGCCGGGGTTTGGGCCACGGCCTGACCCACCAGCATGATCGTGGTGACATTGCCGGTGGCCTCCGGTTGGCGGGCAACACCCTCGCAGCTGCCACCGGCAGCCATGCCGCCGCCGTAGCCCGACCCGATCGCGGCCAGCCCGGTACTGAGCCCCGCACCGACCAGCGCCGCCCAGGTGGGATTGAGGGGCGCCGCGGAAAAATCCATGAAGAGCAGGATAAATGCCACCACCAGGGAGAAGATCGCCGGGGTCTGGCAGACGGCGGAGCCGATCAGCATGTTGGTGGTTAGCCGGCTGGCAACCGCCGGCTGGCGTGAAAGCCCGAGGCACGCCTGCCCCCCGGGAAATCCGGAGCCGATGCCTGAGCCGACGGCCCCGAAGCCCATGCTGAGACCGGCGCCTAAAAGCGCCGCGGCCTTGATCATGCTGGCATTGCCCGGGTTCGTGAAGAGCAGCAGAATGGCCACGACCAGGGCAAAAATGGAGGCGGACTCGGCAACGGCCTGCCCCACCAGCATGCTTTTGAAGATATCTCCGGAAATCTTCGGGTTTCGGGACACGGCCAGATTCGCCAGAGAAGCGGTGTATCCCTCGCCGATGGCGGCTCCGATGGCGCCGAGCCCCATGGCAATTCCCCCGCCGACGAATGCGGCGACCTTAACCCACGTTTGCGCGTCGAATTCCATCATCTATTTCACCTGGATGGAAATATAAACAAGTGTTAGCATGGTAAAAACGAAGGCTTGAATCGTTCCCACGAAAATTCCGAAAAAGGCGAAAAGCACCGGCGGCAGCAACACGCTGAAGGTCAGGTGGGATACCACCAGAATGATGATCGAGCCCCCCATGATGTTGCCGAAGAGACGAAAGGAAATGGAGATGATCTTGGCCAGTTCGCCGATCACATTAAGCGGCATCATGAAAAAGATGGGCTGGAAATATTCCTTGGCGTAGGCCTTGAAGCCTTTGGAGCGGATGCCGGCGTAGTGGGCGATGACAAAGCCCATGATGCCCAGACTGAGGGGGGTGTTGAGATCCTTGGTGGGCTCTTCCAGGTGCGGGAAGACTCCCAGCAAGTTGGAAAAAACGACGAACATGAACAGGGAGCAGATCAGGGGCGCATATCTCTCGACGTACTCCCTGCCCAGGGCATCCTCGGTGAGTTGATAGAACTGCCCGACAAAGAGCTCGCCCAGGACCTGCATGGAATGCGGCAGCATCCCCCTGCGCCGGGTGATCATGACCCCGAAGAGGAGCAGCACCCCGATGACGACCCAGGTCATCAGGATAACCTGGAGATTGAACGTCAATTTTTGGCCGCCGATGGTAATGATCAGCTGGTTTATTCTTCCCAAGTCCCCCATTTTACGCTTCCTATACCTGAGATTGCCGCGCTGTGCGCAGCGAACGCCAGAGAGGCTCCAGCAGAATGACCGCCTGCACCATGAACATCCCGCCCACCGTGGCCCAGAGGTTCAACTGGTCCAGCCTGAGGGCCAAAAAAACCGGCACCGCCAGCAGCAGGTAGCGCGGCAGAAGGCCGCCGAGAGCCCCCCAGAAGGCCCGCCGCCGGGTGGACTGCAGCCGCATGGGCAGGGTGGCGCCCATGAGAACGAAATTGAGGATGCTGAAAAGGGTTCCCAACAGCAGCCCCTTTCCGATGGGTCGCGCACCGGCAACAATACAGATCCCGGCCACCACCAGTGCCGTGGTCATCGCCCGGGTCCCCACTTTCTTCTGCAGCTCCCTAATTCCGGTCGTTTCGATCTTCATCGCTGGGCTCGTCTTTCGGTTTGGTCACTTCCAGGATCTGGCGGTAAACCACATTGGCGCCGCCGGCAATCCCCAGCAGGGTGAAAATTGTGATGAACACCCCTTTGGTGCCGAACCAGGCATCGAGGGCTTTGCCGATGAAAAAACAAAAAAAAATGCAGCCGGCCATGGTGAGGCCAATCTGCAATACGATCGAAAGGTTTTCGACCCAGGGCTCATTTTTCTTGTAGTTGAATCCCATGCTGTGAATTCCGGCATCCTGTTCACCTGATGGGGGCCGTTGGTTTCCCGGAAACGGTCTCAATCCCTGAAAACAGCAGTTGACGACACCTGCGATGACGAACGCGTATTCGGCTGGGCCTGATTGAAACCGTAGGATCGGGTCTCCTTCGCACAACAGGGGGGCCTGGGATGATCTTGCGGTCTAAAACTGAATGCGCTGTGAAGACTGCCTTTAGCAAATAGTGTCGGCCCCTGTCAAGGAGCTGGCCCAATTTATTTTGCCTGGGGAAAAACTCCCCTCCGGCCGCGGTTCGCGCCCTGGTGCGCGAGCCCCGGCGGACCTGTAAACCCTTTGTGCCAGAGCGTTGCGGCCGTTATGCCTAATCGCAAGGCAATGAGCACTCAAAAAAAAAATTGAAAAACAGGATCCAATAGTAATATTCTATGAAAAAATTCGAGCCTTGGAATTCAGCATGCCCATCTCCGCGTCAGAAAAACTACGCCGCCTGCAAAAACAGTTTTCCGGTGACGACCAGGTGTTGATTCTCATCAATGCCGACCCGGATGCCATCGCGAGCGCCATGGCGCTCAAGCGCCTGCTGTGGCGCAAGGTTGCGGGCGTGACGATTTCCAACACCAACGTCATCACCCGCCCGGACAACCTGACCATGACCCGCCTGCTGGGCGTTTCGCTGGTGTTTATCGACGAGATCGATTTCGACCGGTTCACCCGTCTGGCCCTGGTGGATTCGCAGCCCAACCACCACCCGGCCTTCGCCGAGCTGACCTTTCAGGTGATCATCGACCATCACCCCGACACGGGCGTCAAGGCCCCCTTTGTGGACATCCGGCCCCGCTACGGGGCTACCGCCACGATAATGACCGAGTATCTGAAAGCCGCCAAAATCAAGCCATCCGCCAAACTGGCGACCGGACTTTACTACGCCATCAAGACCGACACCAATGATTTCAGGCGGCAGGCCGCCCTTGAAGACGTCCGCGCCTTTCAGTACCTGTTTCGCCACGCCAATATCCACATGGCCCGCAAAATCGAGCAAAGCGACCTGAAGATCGAGTTTCTCAAGTATTTCAAGCGCGCCTTCAACCAGATGCGCATTCGCAAGGGCCGTGTCTTCGTCCATCTCGGGGCGGTCAGCAACCCCGACATCTGTGTGCTGGTGGCCGATTTTTTCATGCGCGTGGCCTCGATCGGTTGGAGCATCGTCGCGGGAACCTACGACAAAAAACTGATCATCGTTTTCAGAAACGACGGCATCCGCAAAAACGCCGGCAATGTCGCCAAAAAGAGCTTCGGCGCCATCGGCTCGGCCGGCGGGCACAAGAACATGGCGCGCGCCGAAGTGGACCTGGACGCCATCCAGGCAGAGGTCAAACACCAGGATGAGCGCAAGCTGTTTCAGT
This sequence comes from Desulfobacterales bacterium, assembly GCA_049284575.1. Taxonomy (GTDB): domain Bacteria; phylum Desulfobacterota; class Desulfobacteria; order Desulfobacterales; family JAABRJ01; genus JAABRJ01. The sequence continues at coordinate 5,288 of JBAPYE010000357.1, read as the reverse complement.
GGATTATCAAAAGGGTCGAGAAACGGGCTGCATAGAAAATGACTAGCGCCCAAACGCCAGACATCACCGTAACCGTCCTGGGCTCCGGCACCTGCGTACCCTCGCTGGCGCGCAGTTCCTGCGCCCTCTTGCTGGAAACCGGGGGCTACCGCCTGCTGCTGGACGCCGGGCCGGGCACCATGCGCCGGCTCCTGGAAAACGGGACCCGGATCTTCGATGTGACCCACCTGCTGCTCAGCCACTTTCATCCTGACCACAGCGCGGAGCTGGTCCCGTTTCTGTTTGCCAACAAGTACCCTGACGGCAGCCTCCGCAAAACGCCGCTGACGCTGGGCGGGGGCAAGGGGTTTCGGCGGTTTTTCGCTGCCTTGAAAGGGGCTTACGGCAACTGGATCGACCTGGGAAGCGGTATGCGGCCCCTGATGGAATGGGACAGCCCCACGGGCGATGCGTGCTATTTCGGCCCGGTCGCCCTGACCACCGCCCCCATGGCCCACAACCCGGAAAGCCTTGCCTACCGGGTCACCGGCCCGGGGGGCGGATCCGTGGTCTATTCCGGCGACACCGACCTGAGCGACCATCTGGTGACCCTCGCCCGCGACGCGGACCTGCTAGTCTGCGAGGCGGCTCTTCCCGACGCCCACAAGGTCGCCGGCCATTTGACCCCCTCCGAGGCCGGCGCCATCGCCGCCAAGGCGGGGGTTCACCGGTTGATGCTGACCCATTTCTACCCCGAATGTGAGCGGGTGGACATGGCTGCCGAATGCCGCCGGACTTACCCCGGGCCCCTGATTTTGGCCCACGATCTCCTCACCGTCGTCGTCGGCCCGCGGCGCTGACCCCACACCCCGGAGGGTGAATGCCCATGCGCTACTACCCCATCAACCTGGACGTTCAAAACCGCCCCTGCCTGGTTGTCGGCGGCGGGGCGGTGGGTCACCGCAAAGTCGGCGGTCTGCTGAATTGCGGGGCCCGGGTGACGGTGGTCAGCCCGGCCGCCCACCCGGCGCTCTCTGAAATGGCGGCCGCGGGCGTCATCGACTGGCATCAGCGGCCCTACCGGCCCGAGGACCTGGACGGCAAGTTGCTGGTCATCGGCGCCACGGACGATGAGGCGCTGAACCAGCGGATCAGCGGGGATGCCGCCGAACGCAAGCTGTTGTGCAATATCGCGGACCGCCCCGCGGCCTGCAATTTCATCCTGCCGGCAGTGATCGAGCGCGGGGATCTCGTCATCACCGTCTCGACATCCGGCCGCAGTCCGGCCTTTGCCAAAAAGCTGCGCCGGGACCTTGAAGCGGCCTTCGGGGAGCCATACGCCGAGTTCCTTTCCCTGATGGGGGCCATCCGCGCCAAACTGCTGGCCGAGGCACATGCCCCTGAGGCCCATAAACCCCTTTTTGAAAAACTGATCGCAGCCGACCTGCTGGCACTGGTGCGACGGCGGGATGTTGCCGCAATCGACGCCCTGCTGGAAGAGGTCCTGGGTGAAGGCTTCAGCGCCCGGAGCCTGATCCAGTTTGCCCCTGACAGCGAGCGCCAGCCGTAACCACCGTGCCTGACAAACCCAATTCCGGCTGCGATAGCGGATGTTATCTGACCTTTGGTCACCGCGCGCAGCACGAGGATCCACCCCCACCGGAGGCCGCATGCGCAAAACCGCTTTTCTTTTTCCCGGCCAGGGCTCCCAGGCCGTTGGCATGGGCCGGGATCTATACGAGGCCCATGATTTTGCCCGCGATATTTTCGGCATGGCCAACGAGATCACCGGGACGGACATCGCCCGACTGTGCTTCGAAGGCCCGATGGCCGATCTGACCCAGACGGTGAACCTTCAGCCCGCGGTGACGGCCGTCAACCTCGCCTTTCTGGCCGCCATCGACAAGGCCGGCATTTCAGCGGACATCGTCGCCGGCCACAGCCTGGGGGAATACAGCGCCCTGTGCGCCGCCCGGGTTGTTTCCCCGCGTGACACCCTTCGCCTGGTGCAGCGGCGCGGTGAACTGATGCACCGCGAGGCGACCCGCCACCAGGGGGCGATGCACGCCGTCATCGGCCTGACGATCGATGCGGTTCGGGAGCTGGTCGCCCAGGGCGCCGCCGCCGGCCCCGTGTCGGTCGCCAACCACAACACCGAAAGCCAGATCGTCATCACGGGCGCCCCGCAGGCGGTCAAAACGGTTTCCGCGCTGGCCACCGACAGGGGCGCCAAGGCGGTCGCCCTGAAAGTCAGCGGGGCCTGGCACAGTGAGCTGATCCGCGGGGCTGAAAAAGATTTCGGGGAGTTTTTAAACACCATCCCCTTTGAGGCGCCCCGCGCGGAGGTGGTCTTCAACGTCACCGCGGCCTCGGCCCAGACGCCCGCCGCCATCCGGCAGACAATGGCCCGCCAGCTGTGCAGCCCGGTGAGATGGTTTGACATCGTCCGCCGGCTGATGGCCGCAGAGGTGACGACCTTTGTCGAGGTCGGTCCCGGGAAAGTGCTCACCGGACTCTTGAAGAAAATCCTGCCGGCAGACTATCCCCACCACACCTTCAACGTGAATTCCGTTAAGACCCTCGAAGCCTTTCTGGCCGCCGGTGCCTGAGCCCCCCCACGCCTTGCAGAATGCCGGTCGGCAAAGCCCCGATCGGTCGGGGCGCGGGCCAACCGGCGTTTTCTTCTTTACAAAATTTTAAATCATGATTATAAAAATTGATTTTAAATTTGATGAATTCATAAAAAGGCCCCAAGCGAGACGGTTTCGCGCTGGCGTGCAATTCGCCAGCATGTGGATTTTTGGGCCGAACCGTCGAATTTGGATAACCGCTCTTTGAGGTCTCATCATGAAAAAAGAAGAGTTGGACGTCTTTAAGGCGCAGCTGAGCCAGCGGCTGGAAGAGCTCTTGTCTCAGGCAGACGAAACGGTCACGGGCATGACCGCCCAGAAAGAGAACTTTCCGGATCCCACCGATCGCGCCTCCCTCGAGTCCGACCGCAATTTCATGCTGCGGATCCGCGATCGCGAGGCCAAACTGATCAAAAAAATCAAAAAGGCGCTGGAGCGGATCGACAAAGGCAGCTTCGGGATCTGCGAAACCTGCGGCGAGGAGATTTCCATCGAGCGCCTGAAGGCAAGGCCCGTCACCACCCAGTGCATCGAATGCAAAACCAAGGAAGAGGCGCTGGAGAAATCTCTGGGCTTATGATGCCAACGAGATGATCGATCTTCACATCCACTCAACCGCATCCGACGGCACCCTTCACCCCCATGAAATCATCGCCCAGGCCGCCGCTATCGGGCTTGAGGCCATCGCCATCACCGATCACGACAGCCTCAAAGGGGTCGAAAGTGCGCTGAGCCAGGCGATCCCGCCGACCCTGAAATTCCTGACCGGTGTGGAGATCAGCGCCGCGCCGCCGTCGTCGGTCCGGATCGCCGGCAGCTTTCACATCCTCGGCTACGGCATCGACCCCCAGGACCCGGATTTATGCGATTCCCTGAGGGGTCTTCGGAAATCACGCGAAAACCGCAACCCGGCGATCATCTCAAAGCTCAATCATTTGGGAATCCCCATCACGCTGGCCGAAGTCATCGAAGCGGTCGGGGAATGCCAGCTGGGGCGCCCGCACATCGCCCGCGTGCTGGTCCAAAAAGGGGTGGTGCGCTCCATCGACGAGGCCTTTGGCCGGTTTCTGGGAAGCGGCAAGCCCGCATACGTCGACAAACACCGCATCGGTTGCCAAGATGCCCTGGAGCGCATTCGCAGCGCGGGCGGTGTGCCGGTTCTGGCCCACCCCGGTCTGCTGGCCTTTGACACCCACTCCGGCCTGGCGGATGCCGTGGGGGCATTGGTGGGTATGGGGCTCATGGGCCTTGAAGTTTTTTACCCCGACCACACCCCAGCGTTTACCGAAGCCTGCCGCCGGCTGGCCCGGCAGCACGACCTGCTGATGACCGGCGGAACGGACTTTCACGGCGCTCTCACCCCGGAGATTCAGATGGGCATCGGCCGGGGCGATCTCAACGTCCCATTTTCCCTTTACGAAACCCTGGTCCAACACCTGCGGCCAACCACCTGAAGATCGCCGCAATGAAACCGCCGCCCCGCCCATGAACCCACAGCCGCTGTCATCACTGGTAGCCAGGCTGCCCTATCGTTTTCGGCAGCCGACACTCCTGGCAGACGCCCTGCGCCACAGTTCGCTGGTCAACGAGCAGCCCGAATCCTACCCGGCCCTGAGAGACAACCAGCGCCTCGAATTTCTGGGTGACGCCGTTTTGAATCTCGTGGTGAGCGACCTGCTGATGGCGCGCTTTCCGGCCTGGCGGGAGGGCGAACTTTCGCGGATGCGCGCCCAACTGGTCAATGAGACCCAACTGGCCGCCATGGCCCGGCAGCTTGGGATCGGGCCGCATCTCCAACTGGGCAAAACCGAACTGCAGACCAACGGCCACGAAAAAAACTCGATCCTGGCCGACGCCTTCGAGGCCCTGATTGCGGCCGTTTATCTGGACGGAGGCTTCGAGTGCGCCAGCGCGTTTGTCCGCAGTTTTTTTTCACCGCTGCTGCAATCGCCCGCAGAGGCCCCCCTGACCTGGGACTATAAAACCCAGCTGCAGGAAAAGGCCCAGGTAATTCAAAAGGTCACCCCGGTGTATGGGCTGATCGCAGAAACGGGACCGGACCATGACAAAACATTTCTCGCACGGGTGACCATCGGCGCCTTTCAGGCGACCGGAAGCGGGAAAAGTAAAAAATCGGCCGAACAGGCCGCCGCCCGCAACGCACTGGACCAGCTCGGTGAACACCCCTGAGCGCCCCCACCCCACCATGCGGGTGATCACCGCGGGGGCGCCCGAGACCCCCTCAACCGCCGCCGCCCGGCGACCGTTTATCGTCCCGCTGTTTCTGCCCCAGGCCGGCTGCCCTTTCCAGTGCGCCTTCTGCAATCAGCGCCACATTACCGGCAAGCCGCAGGGGGTTCCGGCACGCGATGCCCTCCGGCAACAGATCGAGCGGTTTCTCGGCTACCGGAACGACCGCCGCGGGGAAACCCAGATCGCCTTCTATGGCGGCAATTTCCTGGGGCTTGGACAGGCGCTGGTGGAAAAGCTCCTGGCGCTGGCCGAGGGCTATGTTTCCGCAGGCCAAGCGGCCGGCATCCGATTTTCAACCCGACCGGACAGCGTTCGCCCCCGCCAGCTGCAATGGGTCGCGCCCTTTACGATCGCCGCCATCGAACTGGGGGTGCAGTCCATGAACGACCGGGTGCTGACCCTGGCCCGCCGCGGCCACACCGCCAA
>JBAPYE010000356.1:0-3627 GCA_049284575.1 Desulfobacterales bacterium | reverse complement strand
CGCCTACACCGATGTTCAGGACGGCCATGTCCGGGTCGACATCTTCACCGCGCGCTTGTCGCCCCGGGCCCGGGCGATCATGGCGATTATCACCAACGTGGTCATCTTCCTGCCGGTCATGACCTGTTTGACGATCTGGACGTTCAAGTTCGGCATCATCTCCCTCAAGGGGCTCGAGCTCAACTCCACCAGCTGGGCGCCGCCGATCTACCCCATCAAGCTGATCATGGCCGCCTGCTTTCTGTTTCTGCTGCTTCAGGGGATCTCCAATCTCATCAAACAAGTGCAAACGCTTTCGGCTGCGAGGTAATCACGCATGAGTCCTGAAATTCTCACCGTGGGCATGTTCGCCACCCTGATCTTCGCCATCACCCTGGGGCATCCCCTGGCCTACACCCTGGCGGGGGTGGCCACCCTCTTCGGCCTGATCGACAACGGCTTCAACATCCCGGCGCTGTTCAACCTCTTCGCCAACAACGCCTGGGGCCTGATGAACAACTACACCCTGGTGGCCATCCCGCTGTTCATCCTGATGGCCCAGCTGCTGGACCGCTCCAAGGTGGCCGAGGCGCTCTTTGAAGCGCTCTACATCGTTCTGGGCGGCATCAAGGGCGGTCTGGGGCTGGCAGTGGTCGTGGTCTGCACCGTCTTTGCCGCGACCACCGGGATCATCGGCGCCTCGGTGGTGGCCATGGGTCTGCTGGCGACCCCGGCCCTGCTGAGCAAAGGCTACCAGAAGGACATGACCAGCGGTATCATCTGCGCCGCCGGGACCCTGGGGATCCTGATCCCCCCCAGCATCATGATGGTGGTCTACGGCGGTCTGACCGGCCTCAAGGAAACCTCGGTCGGCAACCTCTTCGCCGGGGCCATCTTCCCGGGGCTGATCCTCGCGGGGCTGTACTTTCTTTACATCTTCATCCGCTGCAACCTGAACCCCAGGCTCGGCCCCCCGATTTCCAAGGAGGAGGCCAGCCGGTGGTCCGTCCGGCAAAAGTGGGGCATGACGATGAAATCACTGGTTCCCCCGCTGGCGCTGATCCTGGCGGTCATGGGCACCATTCTCGCCGGGGTGGCCACGCCCACGGAAGCGGCGGGCCTCGGTGCATTCGGCGCCCTGGTGCTGGCCATCCTGAACCGCAAGTTCAGCTGGGAGGTCCTCAAGCTCTCCTGCCAGTCGACCCTCAAGACCACCTCCATGGTGATGATGCTCTTTATCGGCGGCACCTTTTTCTCCACCGTTTTTCTGAGCATGGGCGGCGGCGACGTGGTGGCGGATGTCCTGATCGGCAGCGGTCTCAACCGCTGGATCGTGCTCATCATCATGATGGCCATCGTCTTTTTGATGGGCATGTTCATCGACTGGGCCGCCATTTTGCTGGTGACCGTCCCGATCTTCATGCCCATCGCGATGGAGCTCGATTTCAACCCGCTGTGGTTTTCGATCCTGATGTGCGTCAATCTGCAGACCTCCTTCCTGACGCCGCCCTTCGGTTACGCGCTGTTCTACTTCAAGGGCGTCGCCCCGGAGAGCTACAGCATGACGCACATCTACAAGGGCATCATGCCGTTCGTGCTGCTGCAACTTCTGGCAATGGTGATCCTGAGCGCCTTCCCGGCCGTGACCACCTGGCTGCCGGAACTTTTCTTTGGCGGATGACACGACGGCAGCCCCAGCCGTAAAACCCGGGCCGGCATCGCGTTGCTCGAACCGGGCCTTGACGGTGCCGGCCGCCGGGGCCACCTCAACTCGAAAAAGGCAGTGCCATGCGAACCTACCCCCCCAAACCGGAAACGGTCTATTTCTTTGGAACCTGCCTGGTGGACATGGTCTATCCGGATGCGGGCATGGCGGCCATCCGCCTGCTGCAGCGCGAAGGCCTGCGGGTCGTCTACCCCCAGGCCCAGTCCTGCTGCGGCCAGCCGGCCTTCAACTCGGGGTTTCCGGACGAAGCCCGCGCCGTGGCCCGCAAACAGTTGCACCTGTTCCCCAAGGACTACCCGATCGTCGTGCCGTCGGGGTCTTGCGCCGGCATGATGCACCGCCACTACCCTGCGCTTTTTGCGGGCGACCCGGACCTGGCCCTGGCAGAGGAATTTGCCGGACGGGTCTTCGAGTTGACCGAGTTTCTGGTGCACGTGCTGCAAGTCCGGTTGGAGGATCGTGGTGCGCCGGTGACGGTCACCTGGCACTCCTCCTGCCACGCGCTGCGCGAAATGGGGGTCATCCAGGATTCCAAGTCGCTTATCCGCCAGCTCAAAAACGTCACCCTCCTGGAGCTTGAAAACGAGCACGAGTGCTGCGGCTTCGGCGGGACTTTCGCGGTCAAGCAGCCGGAAATTTCGGCTGCCATGGTGGCCGACAAGGCCGCCGACATCCGCCAGACCGGCGCCACCGCGGTCCTTGGCGGGGACTGCGGCTGCCTGATGAACATCACCGGCGCTTTGCAACACCAGCGGGTGCCCGTCACCGGGCAGCACATCGCTCAATTCATCTGGGAGAGAACCAATGCCTGAGACCACGGGATTTGACTTCGCTAAAAACATTCGGCAGGCACTGGGCGATCAGCAGCTGCGCAAAAATTTCAAATTTGCCATGGGCAGCATGATCCAAAAGCGCCGGCTGGTTTTCGCCGACGAGGCCGAGTTCGAACAGTTACGCGCCATCGGCAGTGCGATCCGCACCCGGGCACTCGCCAAGCTGCCCGAACTGCTGGTTCGCCTGGAGGCGCGCTGCACCCAAAACGGCATCCAGGTCCACTGGGCCGAGACCACCGAGGAGGCCAACGCGACGATCCTTGAGATCATGCGGCGCCACGGCGCCACCCGCATGGTCAAGGGCAAGTCGATGGTCTCCGAGGAAATGCACCTCAACCACTTTCTGGAGGCCCGGGGAATCGAAGTCACCGAGACCGACCTGGGGGAATTCATCATCCAGTTGGCCGGCGAAACTCCCTCGCACATCATCGTGCCCGCCATTCACAAGAACAAGGCGCAGATCGCGCGCCTGTTTCACGAGAAAATCCCCGACACGCCCTATACCGAAAAAGTCGAGGAACTCAACGTGATTGCCCGCCGCACCCTACGCCGCAAGTTTTTCGACGGTCAGGTGGGCCTGAGCGGCGTCAACATGGCGGTGGCCGAAACCGGCACCCTCTGCCTGGTGGAAAACGAGGGCAACGGGCGGATGTGCACCACCGTCCCGCCGGTGCATATCGCTGTGATGGGCCTGGAAAAGGTGGTCGAGAAGCTCTCGGACGTCCCGCCGCTGCTGCGCCTGCTGACCGGCTCGGCCACCGGCCAGCTGATCACCACCTATTTTAACATGATCACCTCCCCCCGCAAGCCGGGGGAAAAGGACGGCCCGCTGGAGGTGCATCTGGTGATCCTGGACAACGGCCGCTCGCGGATCCTGACGGACCCCCAGTTCCGCCAGACCCTGCAGTGCATCCGCTGCGGAACCTGCCTGAACCACTGCCCGGTCTACACCCGCATCGGCGGCCATGCCTTCGGACACGTCTACCCGGGGCCCATCGGCGAAATACTCACCCCCCAGATGGAGGGTCTGCGGGAAGCCGGTGTCCTGGCCACGGCCTCCAGCCTGTGCTGCGCCTGCGAGGCCGTCTG
>JBAPYE010000355.1:0-2321 GCA_049284575.1 Desulfobacterales bacterium | reverse complement strand
GATCACTTCGGCGACCTGGAGTCCTTCGGCTGGGCCGTGACGCGGGACGACGCGCTGGCCGCGCTCCGAGACTTCCTCGCGAATGGCCTCCCTCGGTTCGGGGATTACCAGGATGCGATGAAGAGCGGGGAAGATTGGCTGTTCCATGCGGCCCTGTCGCCGTACCTCAACATCGGTCTGTTGTTACCGGCCGAAGTGTGCGAGGCCGCGCTGGACGCCTACCGGCAGGGGTCGGCGCCGCTGTCGGCGGTGGAGGGATTCCTCCGGCAAATTCTGGGCTGGCGTGAGTACGTGCGCGGCATCTACTGGCTGCGGATGCCCGCCTAAGCACAGTCCAATTTCTTTGACGCCAACCGCCCGTTGCCGGCGTTTTACTGGACGGCCGAAACCGACTTGAAGTGTCTGCACGAGGCCGTCGCGGCCACCCGCCGCAACGCATACGCCCATCACATCCAGCGCCTGATGTTGACCGGCAACTTCGCCCTGCTGGCCGGGATCGCCCCCGCCCAGGTGGAGGCCTGGTATCTCAGCGTCTACGCCGACGCCTTCGAGTGGGTGGAACTGCCGAACACCCACGGCATGGCCCTCTACGCCGACGGCGGCCTTCTGGGTTCAAAGCCCTATGCGGCCTCGGGCGCGTATATCGACCGCATGTCGGACTACTGCGCGGGCTGCGCATACGACCCGAAGATCAAGCTTGGACCACAGGCCTGCCCCTTCAACTACCTCTACTGGCACTTTCTGATCGCAAACGAGGCGCGGCTCAAACCCAATCCGCGGATGGCCCTGCCGTACCGGACGCTTTCGCGCATGTCCGATGAGCGCCGGCGCCAGATCGTTCAGGTGGCCCAGGAGTTTCTGCTCCGGCTGGAACGCGGGGATAGCTGAAACAGCGCTCTTCCGCTTCGCAGCGCTTCCCACTCGCCGCCGGCCGCCGTGATCCTCAGCGCGCGTTGCAGCGACCAATCCCAAACGGTCATCCCCTTCGGGGCATGGTGGCATTCAAGCAGCGGCCCCCGCCGTGACTGAACGCGATTTGTCATTGATGTTCGGATGTGGTAGGAATCCAGAAATTCGCTCTCTTTTAGTACCCTTGTAGTACCCTTGCCATCATTTTCATTCAGAGAAAGCGAGAGAGGAAAAGCGCCATGTTTACATCGTTCCCCTTCAACCGGGTTCAGGCAAAGCCCTTAAGGGCCAAAGCCGAGTCGGCGAAAGCGGCTCTGCTGGCCGGAAAGTGGGCCGCCACCCGGGTGATTTTCATCGCCTACGTCGGCTTTGCGCTCTTCACTGTGGTGGGCGGTTTTGTGACCGCGCCTCTGGCGACCTGGTATTTTTTTGGCGACTGGCGGTTCTGGCGTAATTTTCGGTCGGGGGTGAAGCTTTACGGCCAAGGCTGGCGGATGATTCGTATGATGCTGCGCGGCGAAAGCGGCTTCATGCTGGACGTGCCGCTCACCGCCCCGCCACTCAGCGCCCCTGCACCGTCCCTGGTCAAGCTCAACTCGAACTGGGCTCACGGTTCGGAGTGCAGCCAGTGCAGTCGCTGCTGTGACAAGATCCGCTGCCCGATACTCGACTCTGAAACGGGCTTCTGCCGCGGCTACGACGCCTTCTACTGGCGCTATTTCAATTGCGGCCGCTTCCCTTCCCGGCAACGCGAGATCGACTATTACGGCTGCCCCAAGTGGGTGATGCGGGAGGGGTTCGTGGCGTCTCCGGTTCGGAAGTCCCCGCCTGTAAAGGTCATGGTGCCCGAGGACTGGCACGCCGGCGGCGCTGGCCGGCGGGCGCCGACCGAGCCCTCCACCGTGCGGCACGCCGGCTCCGCGACCGGGGCATCGACGCATGCTTCCGAGAGCAGGGGGGCTTAAACCCGCGGGAAAAATAAAGCGGCAGGATCCCCCTATCGAACCCCGGCGGCGCCACTCGGCGCGGTTGATGACCGTTCAAAGTATACCAGGGAGGGGAGGGCCTGATGTTCGAACCGCAACACATCGCCTGCGCGGTGGATCTCTCGATCCATACCGGCACCGTACTGCGCTGGGCTGAGTGGCTGGCGCGGATGTTCAGCGCGCGCCTGACCGTCTTCCACGCCGTCAACGCGGCCCAGCAGGACCCCTTCCCCGGCACGGCCATATTTGAGCGCAGCGGACAGTTGGCGCACTTGGTGGATGCGGCGCGTCGGCAGCTGGCTGAGGCGACGGCGCCTTTTGACCACATCGACGCCTGCCGGGTGGTCGCCGGTGACCCGGTTGAAACGCTGATCGCCTTCAGCCGCAGCGCCGCGGTCGATCTGGTCGTGGCGGCCAGCCACGGGC
>JBAPYE010000354.1:0-3316 GCA_049284575.1 Desulfobacterales bacterium | reverse complement strand
GGGCGCCGATTTCCGAAAGCGCCGCCGCCAGCAGCGGCAGGTCGTCCCCCACGCAGAGATGACGCACTACCGTCAGCCCCTCCTGCTCCAGGGCCCGCGCAACATGCGCCGAATTGCTGTCGATGACGGCCCCCGTGCGAATTTCCTCGCCGGTGGCAAGAATTTCAGCCTTCATATCTGCTCCTGGAACGTCGTTCGCCAGCCGCCGCCGGCAAGTTGACGGTGCCCGCAATTCTCCCTATACTGAGCTTTCCACCCGGAATCAAGCACCCTGCCGGGACAATCGCCGTCCACCGGAGCACCCTGATGCGAATTTTACTCATCCTGATGGGGCTGATTTACCTTATCTCGCCCTATGATCTTTTTTCGGATTTTTTTGTGGGGTGGGGGTGGCTTGACGATCTTGTGATCCTGTGGCTGCTGTGGCGATACTTCTTCAAGGGCAAGGCTGCCCAGCGGACCCCCTACGGCCCCGGCAGCGACTGGAGCGATGGGCGCTTCGGCCGACAGCAGTCGGGGTCCACCGGCTCGGCTGCAGCACAGCCGTCAGGCCCTGCCGATCCCTTTGCGGTGCTGGGCCTGAGGCCCGGTGCATCGGCCGAGGACATCAAGGCCGCCTACCGGCATTTGGTGAACCGCTATCATCCGGACAAGCTGCAGCATCTCGGCGAGGAGTTCCGGGAACTGGCCGAAGAAAAATTCAAGACCATTCAGAGCGCTTATCAGTCGCTGAAAGACGCGGGGCAGGTGTAGGCGGGGAAAGACGTGCGGGGGCGGCCGGAGAGCCACCGGCCCGTGTCACCGGGGGCCTCACGGAAGCGGGGCCCGAACCGACAACAAAAGGGGGAGCCCGACGCCCCCCCGTAATCGTCAAAAACACGCAGTGGTATCAGCGCTTGGAGAACTGGAAGCGTGCGCGTGCACCCCGCTGACCGTACTTTTTACGCTCCTTGGCCCGGGGATCGCGACGGATGAAGCCGGCGCGCTTGAGCAGCTTGCGGAATTCGGGGTTGGCGACCAGCAGCGCGCGGGTGATCCCGTGGCGGATGGCGCCGGCCTGGCCGCTGGTGCCACCGCCCAGGACCCGGATTTTGACATCGTAGGCACCGGCGGTGTTGGTGACTTCAAACGGCTGGCTGAGGGTCTTCCTGGCGGACTGCAGCTTGAAATAATCGTCCAGCGGACGGTCATTGACCGTGATCTGCCCCGTGCCGGGCGTCATCCATGTCCTGGCAATCGAGGTCTTGCGTTTTCCGGTGGCGTAGTAAACTTCTTTTTCCATTCGATTCACCCTTCTAAGAAAATTCCAAAACTTCGGGCTTCTGCGCCTCATGCGGATGCTGGTTGCCGGCGTAGACCTTCAACTTTTTGAAAATCTGGCGGCCCAGGCGATTTTTGGGAAGCATCCCCTTGACGGCAAAGCGGATCAGGTCTTCCGGACGTTTTTCCATGAGTTTGCGGGCCGTGATGGTTTTCAGCCCCCCCATGTAGCCGCTGTGGCGATAGTAGTTTTTCTGATCCCACTTGCGTCCGGTGAGCCGAATTTTATCGGCATTGATGACCACAATCCAGTCGCCGGTGTCCACGTGGGGCGTAAAAAGCGGATTATGTTTTCCCCGAAGACGCGCGGCCACCGATGTGGCGAGCCGCCCCAGAACAGCGTCTTGGGCATTGACCACATACCACTTTTCCTGATTGTCGGTCCTCTTAGCACTGTAAGTATATTTTTTCACGGTCCTCACTCCTGTTAGAAGAATCTGGGTTAGTTAAATAAAATCGCCGCCGATGTCAAGGGAAAAACACTTGGGCCACCAATAAGCGGGGCCTGCCCCCCACGGCGGCGGCCGGTGGGCCGCCTGCCTTGACAGCGGTTCGCGATTAGGCCTAAGCTGCAGCCCAACAGGTGCACGAGCGAATAAGCGCCAGCGAATGAAAGGAATCCCCTGCCAATGGGCGGCGCCGGCCCCGAAAAGCTTTCCGTCATGACCTTCAACCTGCGTTTCGGCCTCGCCGACGACGGCCCCAACAGCTGGGAGTTTCGAACCCGGTCCGTCGGCGCCCTCTTCCGGCAGTTCCAGGCCGATTTTATCGGGTTTCAGGAGGTCAACCACTTCCAGGCCGATTTTCTCCAAACCCTGCTCGCCACGCACCACCTGATCGGGCAGCGCCAGCCGGCCCCGCGCTTCTGGCAGAACAACCTGATCTTCCACCACCGCTCGTGGCGATGTGTTCACCGCGAGCATTTTTTCCTGAGCGCAACCCCCGACATCCCCAGCCGCTTCCCGGACAGCCGCTGGCCGCGGCAGTGCACCCTGGGCGTTTTCCAGCGCGAAGCGCGCCGCCTGGCATGCATCAACACCCATTTTGATTTTGACGACGACGTCCAGGTGCGCAGCGCCCGAATCATTTTAAACCGCCTGGAAAAGCTGCCGGCACCCCAGGCCGTTCTGCTCCTGGGAGATTTCAATGCCGCCCCCGCCCGCCCCTGTTACGAGGTTTTCACCGGCGGCAGCCCGCAAATCGACCCTGAAAACGGCCCCGACTTTAAAAATGTTTTCAGCCCCCCCTTTCCGGCCACATTTCACGGTTTCAGGGGCGGCCACAGCGGCCGGCACATCGACTGGATTCTTTACCGCGGCGCGCTGGCGCCACACACCGGGCGGGTCATCGACAATCGTTTTGAGGGGCTTTATCCCTCGGACCACTACCCGCTGCGGGCAGTCTTCCACTGGCGGCCCCATCCAGAGGCCCCTTGAGAGTGCCGTGCGAAAGCCAGTGACCAAGACGTCGGCCGCATCGCCCACCCCAGGCCGGCCGGCTGCGGGGCGGGGTCGGCGGCGCTCTTGACCCGATCCCCGGCCGCGGGGGGTGAAACCGGCCAGGCCGCCAGGTTCAGATCGAAATCCCGCCGCACCAGGATGCGGCCGCTTTTTTCAAAGACAGCCACCGTTGCCGTGGTGTAGCGATCCGGCGCATCGACCCCTTCGACCCGAAAGGTCTGATAAATATGATGGGCAATAGAGAAATACTGCCCCTGCTGGACATCCGCTGGCTCGTCAGCCGCCAGCGGCGTGTCGGGCAGCACGCGCCAACGGTCGGGGGCCACGCCGCCGCCCGGTTTTAAATACACAAAGCTGTATCCGGCGACCGGCACGCCACTGCCAGCGGTGTTCATGAGTTTGAAGCGGATCTTCAGGCCGCGGCTGCCGGCTTCCGGCGTAACGCTGAAGTCCCGGACCGCCAGGGGCGGCGGGGCGGGGTCCGTGGCCGGGGTTGGGGCCGCTGGCACGGCGACCCCGGGTGCATCGGTTGGGGC
>JBAPYE010000353.1:0-1673 GCA_049284575.1 Desulfobacterales bacterium | reverse complement strand
TTGGTATCCAGGGTGACCCGGAACTGGCTGGAGGCCCGGATGGGGGAGACGGCGGCGATGTCGTAGGGATGAAGCGGCAGCGGGGCGAGAAGGCCGCGCTCGGCGCTGAAGAGCGCCGCGGGCTGCTGGCCGGTTTCGCCGTGGATGCGGACGTTGGCCACCGTATCGAGCCAGCGGACGGCGGCGGGGTTGAGGACTGAAAAATCACTCACGGCAAGCCCGGCCAGGAAGTTTTTTTTGACATAGCCGACACCGTTTTCCACCCGCCCTTTTTCATTGCCCTTGCCCACCGCGCAAGGGCAGATGGTAAAGCCGCAATGCTTGGCAAAATCGAGGTATCTGGGGTTAAAGACCGGCTGCTTGCCGACAATGCGTTTCAACACGGCGGATTTCAGATTGTCGACCATGATTTTTTCCGGGATGCCGCCAAACCGCTCAAAGGCGTTCTGGTGGCAGCCCAGAAAATGCTCCATGGTCTGTGAGACCGTAAACTCGACGTACATCATGCGGCTGTGGCACATGACCATCACAAAAAAGCTGAGGCGGCGGCTGGTGTCCCCCACGGCGACCGACCCATAAGAGCCCCAATCGACCTGGGCGCATTCCCCCGGAGCGAAGGCAAGCTTGAGAAAAGCCGGGGTCCTTCGGGGCCGGATCTTGTGAACGTAGTCCTTGACGATGGTGTAGCCGCCGTTAAAGCCCTCCTCCCGGATCCTTTGAAACACCTGGGTCGCCGTATAGGGATGGGTCTCCAGGAGGCGGGTGATATAGGCTTTGAAGGGGTCCAGTTTGCTTTGGCGAGAGGCCGGCGTTCGCGGGCGGTAGTGTTTTTCGGCGAGCCATTTGCGGACGGTGCGCTCGTCGAGGTCCAAGGCCGCGGCGATCTGGGAGGGGCTCAAGCCCTCTTGCTGGTGGTAGTGCTTGATCCGGACAAAAGCTTCATAATCGATCATGGGGCACCTCCCGCAGCTTTTTTGAGGATCTCGGCCAGGGAAAGGGGCTTTGCCTTTGCCTGCCTGGGGCCGTCGGGGTGCGGCCCGTCCAGTGAGAGCACCTGATAAAGCGGTTTTCTCCAGGCAATCAGCCCGATGCGGATCAGGTTTTCCCTGGCGCCGGCAAGGGTGGCGGGGTCCATGGACAGCCGTTTCATGATCGATGCATCGGAGTAGTAGCTGAGGCCCATGGCGTCGCCGGCGGTGACCAGCAACAGGTACAGGGCCGCCGCGGGGTGTGAGCAGGCTTCGATGTGGCGGTCACGGACCAGCCGGTGATCGAGCCAGCTGAAGTGTTTGGGCACCTTGCGGAGCCGCTCGGGCAGGATTGGGGATTTGGTTTTCATGCCGTCCTCCTTTGCTGTGGGGTGAAGGGTTTAGAATGTCCTGCCCCAGTTGTTGCAGATTTCGGAGGGTCACGGCTATGTCATCTTGTAACGCAGTGCCGGTAAAATTGGCGATTAATCCCAATAAAACAGCCGGTTGCGCGATCAAGAGATCTTGTAACGCACTTTTCGCCAAATGGGTTTTATCTCGTATATTTTCAACGGGTTTTGCGTTTAAGGGATCTTGTAACGCATCGGCCCTAATTTTCGGTTTTGGCCGCCAGTACCCGGGGTGCGCCTTGCGCCACTGCTGGACGCGCCGAACGTTTACGGGCCCTCGGAAGTAGTCGTGATG
>JBAPYE010000352.1:0-1717 GCA_049284575.1 Desulfobacterales bacterium | reverse complement strand
GCCCGAAGGGCCCCGGGGCGAGGGCGGTTTCTTTTGGTTCGTTTTCTTTTCCGGAAAAGAAAATGAACAAAACCAAATGGGGGCGGTAAATCCGTTACATTCCCACGGTGCCCGCCAAAGTTCCATTTTTATAAAGAATTCAGCCGCCAATCTCCGTAAATAGGCCTTTTTCAAAAACGACAGCCGGATTTGCATCCCTTGAGGCAGCCGGCGGTTTATGTCCCGTTGTCCCGGGCCGAGCATCGCAGCAGCCGGCGGAAAAGGTCCTGTGGCTGTCTGAGCGCAGCGAGTTCCACAGGGCCCGCCGGCTGCGAGAAGCTCAGGGCAGCCCGAAGGCCCCGGGGCGAGGGCGGTTTCTTTTGACCCATGGGAGGGGGCAAATCCGTTCCATTCCCACGGTGCCCGCCAAAGTTCCTTTCTCCAAAAACGCCGCACGGCGGGGTAAAATGCTTTTTACGCCGCCATCAGGCGATGCCGAGTTTGAACTTGAGGGCTTTGAGGGTGTTTTTCATCAGCATGGTGATGGTCATGGGGCCGACCCCGCCGGGCACCGGGGTAATCCAGCCGGCGATCTCCTTGGCGGCATCGAAGTCAACGTCGCCCTTCAGGATCGCCACTTTCTTGCCGGTCTTGGGGCTGATCTTCTCGCCCACGCGGTTGACGCCGACGTCGATGACGCAGGCGCCGGGTTTGATCCACTCGGGCTTGACCAGGTCGGGCACGCCGGCGGCCACGATCAGGATATCGGCGCGCTTGCAGTGGGCGGCCATGTCCTTGGTGCGCGTGTGGACGACCGTCACGGTCGAATTGGCCCCCGGGCCCTTCTGCAGCATCATGTTGGCGATGGGCTTGCCCACGATGTTGGAGCGCCCCACCACGACGACTTCGGCGCCGCTGGTTTCGACGCCGGCGCGCACGATCATTTCCTGGATGCCGGCCGGGGTGCAGGGCGGGAACTTGACTTCACTGCCGCCGATCATCAACCGGCCGACGTTGACCGGATGGAAGCCGTCCACATCCTTGTCGGGGTCGATGGCATTGAGCACCTTCTTTTCGTCGATGTGCTTGGGCAACGGCAGCTGCACCAGGATACCGTTGATGGTGTCGTCGTTGTTGTACTTTTCGATCAGGGCCAGCAAATCCTTTTCGGAAATGGTTTCCGACTGGCTGTCCTGGACCTCGTGGAAGCCGACTCGGTGAGCGGTCTTGATCTTGAGCGTGACGTAGGAAATCGAGGCGGGGCTCTCGCCGACCAGGATGGTCACAAGGCCGGGCACGACACCATGTTTTTCCTTGATTTCGGCAACCTCGGCGGAAATCTCGTTGAGTATTTCCTCCCGGATTTCCGTTCCCATGATAAGCTTTGCTGCCATGTTGACTCTCCTTTTCTGTTGGTATTCGGTTTTGACATGAGCAAAAGGTGCACTAGCGCGGGGTGGCCCGTGGGCCGGCGTAAAGATTTCTTGTGTTTAGTCCAACTAGGCCCCGATGTCAAGCCAACACGGCCGCAAACAGTCGGCCATCGGCCGGCTGAAATTATTTTCTTGACACACCCGGGCCGAACGGGCATTAGTAGACCTCAAATTACCCGTGACAGAAAAAAGATGACACAACGCACCCGCACCCATTACTCTTTTTTTTACCCCCTCTACCGCTATTGATGGCTTGTCCTTCGCCCAATACGCGGGCGTGCAAGCCGCCCCACAGTGTTTTGACG
>JBAPYE010000351.1:0-2061 GCA_049284575.1 Desulfobacterales bacterium | reverse complement strand
GTGGGCGCCGCCGTCGGCATCCTGATCGAAGCGGCTGACATGGACAGCCACCTGAAAGTCCGCGGGTCCTGGGCCTTGCTGCAGCACGGTGCTGACATGGGGCGTAGCGAGCAGAACGGACAGGTTTTCCTGCAGCACCCGGTAGAAGCCATCCGAGAGGGGCTCGGCCCAGCGGTCGAAGGGAGCGACGCGCAACTCCACCGGCCCGCTGCGGGCGACCAGCTGGTCGCGGTCCAGGTAGGCCGCCAGGGTGACGGGCCCCACCAGGACCGCAGGCCGCTCTTTGGCAACCACCATCGGCGGCGCTTCGCCTTGCGCCAGACCGCCGAGCAGGTAAAAGCGCGCCGGCGGGGAGACGCCTATGCAACCGGCGAGCCCCCACAGGACGATCCCCAGGCACACCAGACGAGAGGTCAGGTAAAACCGCGACATGGATGTTACCTCCTTTCAGGACCGCTTCTGCCCCTGAGCAGCGCCTCGGGGTGGCGTTCGAGAAGCTCGCTCAGGGCCCGCAGCGCGCGTGCGGCCGCGGTGATTTCTTCCAGGGATCGGTTCAGCCGGTGGCGCAGCTCCGAGCGTTCACCGACAAAGCCGTCCACGCCCGCCACGGCGCCCTGAGCATTTTCGAGCAGCTGGCGGGTGGCATCGAGGGTTTTGCGGGCCTCGAGTCCCAAGGGTCCCACCTGTGCATCGATATTATCCAGCAGCCGGCCGGCATTGTCGGTCACCGTTTTGAAGTTGGCGCCCAATTCACCCACCTGCCGGTCGAGGCTTTGGAGCGTGCGGCCGGCGCCGGCAACCACCGCGTCGACCCCGCTGACCAGCCGCTCGGCCCCCAGGGCGGTCTGCTGAAGGGCCTGGAGGGCCTCCTTGGTCTCCGGAGAGTTGATGGTGCGCTCAATCCCGGCGACGGCGTCGATCAGCTTTTCAAAAAGCTGCTGCACCGGTATCTTCTCGAGGGTTTTTGCGATCTGCTCGAGCGACGAGGGGATTGTCGGAATCTCCATGTACGGCATGTCAGAGCCCACCAGGCGGGTGGGCAGATCCGGGAAGAAATCCAGTTCGATGATCAACTGCCCGGTCACCAGGCTCTGAATCGTGAGCTGGCCCTTGAGGCCTTTGGCGATCAGGTTTTGAACAACTTCCTCCAGATCGCCGAGCAAGACATCGCCGGTATCGATCTGATCGGGCACGAGCGAGATGATCACCGGGATACGAAGCGCCTGGGTGTTCGGGTCTTCCTGGAGAAAAATGCGCTCCACCGACCCCACCTGCACCCCTTGCAGGACTACCGGCGCGCCGGCGGTCAGTCCCCGGATGGAGCCCTGGAAAAAGAGCACGAAGCGGTGCTTTTCACCGAAAAAGCGCCCCCCGCCGAAGAGGATTACGCTCACGATCAGCAGCACGATGCCGCTCATCACGAACGCGCCGATAACCGTTTTATTCCACTGCTTGGCCATACCCGCCGCTCCCTGGTTTGCGCCCGTCCATCTCAAGCATTTTCGCCCCGCAGCAGAAATTTACGGACCTTGGCATTGCGGGCGTCCTCGCGCAGCACCTTGGGGTCGCCGACAGCCGCCATGGTGCGGGTGTCGGCGTCCAGAAAGACGGAGTTGCTGCCGATGGCAAAAATGCTCGCCAGCTCGTGGGTGACGACCACCACGGTCGCGCCCAGGCTGTCGCGCAGCTCCACGATCAGGTCATCCAGGCGCTTGGCACTGAGCGGGTCGAGGCCCGCGGAGGGTTCGTCGAAGAAGAGAATCTCCGGATCCAGCGCAATCGCCCGCGCCAGCGCGGCGCGCTTGCGCATGCCGCCGCTGATCTCCGAAGGGTAGAAGTCCTCGAAGCCCGCCAGTCCCACCAACGCCATTTTAAGCGCCACCAGCTCGCGGATGTCGGCGGGCCCCAGGTCGGTGTACTGCTGCAAGGGCAGCGCCACGTTTTCCGCCAGGGTCATGGAGCTCCAGAGCGCCCCGCTCTGGTAGAGAACGCCGAAATTCCTCATCAGACGTCGCTGGGCGGACGGCCCGGCCTCCCAGAAGCTCTCATCGCCGAAGCGGA
>JBAPYE010000350.1:0-3147 GCA_049284575.1 Desulfobacterales bacterium | reverse complement strand
GGAGTTGGATGAAGCCGTCATTGAGGAAAATCAGGCTCCCAGAGGTCACGCTCTCAGGCAATCGCTTGTACTCGACAAGTATCTTACCAGGTGTGCCGACAAGGTCTTTGACGGTCAATATGACCGCATCCCCTTTTTCCAGCAGGAGCGGCTCATCCAGGAGCTTGCCGATGCGTATTTTGGGACCGGGAAGATCCACCATAATCAAACAATGACGCTGGAGCCTGGCCGCCACAGCGCGGATGCGACCGATATCCTCCTTGTGCCCCTGCAAGGTTCCATGGGCGAAGTTGAGCCGCGCCACATTCATGCCCTGCAGCATCAAGCGCTCGAGGACAGCCTCCGTGCGGGAGGCCGGGCCTATGGTGCACACGATCTTGGTCTTATGGGCCGGCAATCTCATGGTCGCCTCCTTGGAGGGCTATGGCTTTCCCGCCAACGGGGGAAAACGACACCATTTCCTCGGCGTTCTGTCGCCTCGAGCGCAGCGGGCGGTGAATAGATGATAGACGGTATGCATCAGTACCCTGAAACCATGTTTTCAAACAACCGCTCGGCATCCTCCCGCCGGCACAATTCGGTTCCCGGCGTCATGACGGCTGCCGTGCCGGCTGCCACGCCGAACAGGACGGACTCCCTGAGCGGCTTGCCCCGGGCAAGGCTCAAGACGATGCCGGCCACCATGCTGTCCCCGGCCCCGACCTTGCTGACAATCGGCACGGTCGGCGGCAGGATGTGTTCGGCGAACTGCGCTGAAACCATCAAGGCGCCTGCCGCGCCAAGCGAGATGACCAGCACCTCGCAGCGGCCGCTCCTGACTATTTTCTGGGCCTCTGCCCTGATCTGTGATTTCTCTTTGATGTTCTTCCCAACCAACTCCCTGAATTCGCCGACATTGGGTTTGATCAGATACACGCCCTCCTTGAGGGCCCGCTCCAGGGCCTCACCCGCAACGTCGATGATCGTTTTTGCTCCCCTGTCCTTTCCGATGCGCGCCACCCGCGCATAAAAGTCGGCGGGCACTCCCGGCGGAAGGCTCCCGCTGGCCACCAGATAATCAGGTCGAGGGTCAATGGCCGACAGTTCCCGAAGAAATTGTTCCCATTCTTTTTCCTGAAGCTCAGGCCCCGGCATTCCAAAACGATATTGCTGGCCGGTGGATTCCTCCAAGATGACAAGACTCTCCCGGATCAGCCCCTCAATGGGAAACGACCGATGGTCAAGGCCTTCCTGATCCAGGAGTTCTTTAAGCCTCTCCCCCGCCAGCCCCCCTGCAGGATACAGGAGGATGGATTCCCCGCCCAGTTTTTTGATGCCCCGGGAGACATTCACCCCGCCCCCTCCAGGCTCGAAACGCGGGGGTTTGCAGTGCAACTTGCGCTCGGCCACGACATGCGCAACACTTGAACTCTTGTCGATCGCCGGATTCAAGGCCATGGTTACGATGGTTTTCATAAATAACCCTCCCTGCAGCAACGGCCCACAGATGCGGCCTGTGTTCGACCTCGCCTCCGCCGGTGTTGACCCAGGACCAGGCCTTCTTTCATTCTTGCGAATTCATCGATTGTGGCTGCCTGCCGGCGGCAGCGCAAAGACGCGCTCCGCAAATTTTGGCCAAACGCATCCGGTAGCTCACGCCTTCTCCGCCAACAAGCCCTTACCGGCCATGAACTCGGCAAAATCAACGAGGCGCGCGGAGTAACCCCATTCGTTGTCGTACCACGCAAGGATTTTAACAATTCTATCTTTCAGAACCATGGTACTCAGTGCATCGACGATGGATGAGTGGGGATCGCCGATGATATCCTGGGAGACCAGCGCCTCGTCCGTCACCCGCAGGATCCCTTGCAGGGGCGGCCGCTCCGATGCCTCCCGCAAGGCGGCGTTGACCTTTTCGGAAGTCACGTCTTTTCCCAGGGAAACCATCATGTCGGTGATCGAGCCGTCGGGGACGGGAACCCGCATGGCCATGCCGGTCATCTTGCCCTTCAACTGCGGCAGGATCTTTTCGGCGGCTTGAGCCGCCCCGGTGGTGGTCGGGATGATCGACAGGGCGGCAGCCCGGCCGCGGCGGCGATGGCGTGTTGGCATGTCCATCAACGATTGGCTCGATGTGTAGGCATGAACTGTGGTGAACATGATGGACTCCACGCCGAAGG
The DNA here is from genome assembly GCA_049284575.1 of Desulfobacterales bacterium. Lineage (GTDB taxonomy): Bacteria > Desulfobacterota > Desulfobacteria > Desulfobacterales > JAABRJ01 > JAABRJ01. Next base: position 988 of record JBAPYE010000350.1, on the reverse strand, counting down.
ATTCGTGAAGGACCTTGGCAACCGGGGCCAAACAGTTCGTTGTGCAGGAGGCCATGGAGACAATCCGATGGGATTCCGGGCGGTATATCTCCTCGTTGACGCCAAGAACGATCATTGCGTCGGCATCGTCGGAGGGGGCGGAGATGATCACGCGTTTTGCCCCCGCCTCCAGATGGCCTGCAGCCTTCAGACGGCTGCGGAGGGCTCCGCTGCATTCGATGATGATGTCCGCCCCCGTCTCCTTCCAGGGTATCTTTTTCGGGTCCGGGTTTGAAAAGAAAGGGATCGTCTGCTGGTCCACCTGGATGGCGTTTTCCTGCGCGGCAATCTTCCTGGCATACCAGCCATGGACCGAATCATACTTGAGAAGATAGGCGAGGTCTTCAAGGCTTGCCAGATCATTGATTCCGACCACCTGAAATTTTTCCCTCTGAAGCAATTGCCTGAAAACCGTCCGCCCGATTCGGCCAAACCCATTGATTCCCACCCGGATGACTTCTTGTCTGCTCATACGTCCTCCTTTAGCGAAATGTTAAAAAAATGTTGGCCATTCAGGGAACACGGTCAGGGTCGGCCACAAACCCCGCCCATGGTCATAGGCGCCAACCGCCGCACCAAGGGCCTGAAGCGCTTGCGCTTCCGTCAGCAGCGGATATTCACCAACGAAAAAGGGTTCCCAGCCGGTGCCGCCCGCCACCCAGACGGGCGAGAGCACCCCCTGGCGGGGACCGTCCCAGATCCGAATCTCACCATCCACGAGATAGCCCTTCTGAATGCAGGGAATATCCTCTAAAACGATGCCAGGTACCAAAGCCCTGGCGGCGGCTTTCATGGACCGTCGGAAGAACCGGCAGCCCTTGGTGCTTTGGGTGTGTAGCCTTTTCTCAAACCGGACAGAAAGCCGGCCATTTTTTCCGGAGAAACCGGTTTCAGCTCGGCAAAGGGCCGGTCGGTGATCTCATTTCTGAACCGGTCGGCAAAGGGTTTG
>JBAPYE010000349.1:0-4366 GCA_049284575.1 Desulfobacterales bacterium | reverse complement strand
TCAGCATCGAGACGCTCTCCTACCCCCTCCAGTGGCTGGCCCCGCTGATAGCCGAGCTCGATCTGGCGGTCTGTTTGGATCTTGGGCACCTGCTGCTGCACGCCCTCGACCTGGAAAGCACCTGCCGGACATTCGCCGACCGCACCACCATCCTGCACCTGCACGGGGTGGCCGGCGGCCGCGACCACCTCGCTTTGGACCGCATGCCGCCGGAAGACATGGCGCGGGTCCTACCCGTGCTGCGGCGCTTCGAGGAAACGGTTTCGATGGAGGTCTTTTCCTACGAGCGCCTGGCAGCCTCCATCGCCCACCTGGCGGCCTGCTGGCCGGCCTGATTGCGTCCCGGTCCCGACCCCGGCCGGAAGGTTTCAAGCGGCTGTTTTCAGGAACGCCCCCCAGTTGCAAGCGATCCAGCAGGGTTGCATTCGCGCCCCGGGCGCGCTAAATATGAAATTTATTTCACGGCCGGACGCCGCCAAGCGACAAAGCGGCGGTTAAAAAAGGAGGGGTGGGGGTGGTCGTCTGGCGCCCTCCTTTCCGAAAGACATCCAAGACGCCAAAAAAAAGGGAGCGCCCGTGCTGCTGGTGGCCGACAACCTTCAGATTACCAATCCGGTGATCGCAGCGGCGCTGGCCGCCGGCGACCCGCAGCCGGTGCGCGAACTCGCCGAAAGATGCGCGGCGGTCGGCGCCGAGGCCATCGACGTCAACTCCGGCCCGCTGACGCGCGACCCGGAAGCCCAGATGACCTTTCTGGTGGAAGCGGTGCGCAGCGCCACCGATCTGCCGCTTTTAATCGACACGGCCAACCCGGCGGCCATGGAAGCCGGCCTGCGGGCAGCCGGACCGGGCACCGTCATCAACGGGTTTTCGCTGGAGCCGGCCAAATTAAACCGCATCCTGCCGCTGGCGCGGACCTATGATGCCGACATCATCGGCTTTCTGCTGACCCCCCGAAGCCGTGTCCCGATAGACAGCGCCGAGCGGCTGGGCCTGGCAGTCGATCTCTTCCAGGCCTGCCAGGCGGCCGACGTCGCACCCCAGCGGCTGATCATCGACCCGGTGGTGGTGCCGCTCACTTGGCACGACGGCAATCGGCAGGCCCGTGAGATGCTGAGCCTGCTGCACCAGCTACCCGAGGTGCTGGGGTTTCCGGTGAGAACCATCGCCGGGCTGTCCAACCTGACCACCGGGGGCGGCCACCGCCGGCAGCGACGGCTGCTGGAGCGCACCTATCTGCCGATGCTGGCGGCCGCCGGTCTTGACATGGTCCTGCTGAACATCCTTCACAGCGACACGCTGGCGGTGGGCCGTGCCTGCCGGTTGCTGACGACAGACCGGGTGTTCACCTGGGAAGAGGTCCGGCCGTAGCCGCAGCGGCCGGTGGTCTGCCGGTTGACCGAGCGTATCGGGAATCCAAGCCCCAAGCCGCCTCAGGTTTTGGCGACCTTTGCCGCGGCTTCGAATTTACGGTTGATTTCGAGGGTCATGCCGGCGGCCTCCTCGAGCAGCGCGGCGGCATCGGTCAGCCCGTTTTCCCTGGCGCGGGCCGCCCAGTCGCGATAGCCGGCGGCATGATCGTCGTTGTGTTTCAACCAGTGTTCCAGAAGCTTCAAAAACTTTTGCCGGAAGCTGAGAGGCGACGGCTCTTCGGCGGGGTGGTGGTGGTGATGATGATGGTGGTCATGGTCATGGGGGTCATGATGGTGATGGTCATGCATGCGGGATCTCCTTGGGGGATGAGCGGCTCAAAAACCGTTGCGGGCTGGCCGGCGGCGGCCGCCCGCGGCAACTGCCGATTTGCTCCATAACACCAAGACCGGCGATGTTCAAGTTGCGCTTTTCCAAAACCGGGCTGGCAATTGCCCTCGTTACGCTCCTGGCGCTGATCTGCGGTGCTGCGGGCGGTGCGCTGCTGGCCCTGAGCCGCGACCTTCCCCAGATTCGTTCACTGGAGGGCTTCCGTCCCCCCGCGGTCACCCGCATCTACTCGGCCGATGAGGTCCTGCTGGCCAAACTGTTTCAGGAAAACCGGGATCCGGTTGCCCTCTCGGAAATCCCGGCTGATCTCATATCCGCGCTGCTGACCACCGAGGATCGCAATTTCTACCGCCACAGCGGAGTCGATCCCAAGGGGGTAGTGCGCGCCGTGGCCAAAAACATCCGCGCCGGCGCGTTCGTGGAAGGGGCCAGCACCATCACCCAGCAGATCGCCAAGACCCTTTTCCTGACGCCCCAAAAGACCCTGGTGCGCAAACTCCGGGAGGCCATTCTGGCCTTCCAGCTGGAGCGCCGCTACACCAAAGACGAGATCCTGGCCCTTTACCTGAACCAGATCTATCTGGGCAGCGGCGCCTACGGCGTGGTGGCTGCGGCGCGGCGCTATTTCGATAAACCGGTGGCGGATCTGGATCTCGCCGAATGCGCGCTGATCGCCGGGCTGCCCAAAGCGCCGTCGCGCTATTCCCCCCTGGTCAACCCGGAGCTGGCCCTGGCACGCCGCAACCTGGTCCTGCGACAGATGCGCGACACCGGCACCATCAGCGCCGAGCGCTACCACTTGGCGCTTTCAACCCCGCTGCAAACGATTGCCGGCAGCCGCCAGGGGACACCCGTGGCCCCCTATTTTATCGAAACCATCAAGGCCGAATTGGAGACGGCTCTCGGCCCGGCGCGCCTCTATCGGGAAGGCTTGCGGGTCACCACCACCCTTTCAAGCCGGCTGCAAACCGCGGCCGAGAAAGCGCTCCGGAAAGGACTTGACGCCCTCAACCCAGCCGACAGGCCCGCGGCCGAGACGTCCCCGGTGGAAGGGGCCCTGATCTGCCTGGATATCCGCAGCGGCGGCATCCTGGCCCTGGTGGGTGGCTCCGACTTTGCGACCCGCCCTTACAACCGGGCATCGGTCGCCCGGCGGCAGCCTGGGTCGGCGTTCAAACCGGTGCTGTTTGCGTGTGCCATCGAGCAGGCGTTTACCCAGGCCTCGCTGCTACTGGACGCACCCGTGGTATTTCGGGGGGCGGATCAGGGCCGCGACTGGAAGCCGGAAAATTTCGGCCGGACCTTCGACGGCGAAATGTCGCTGCGAAAGGCCCTGGCTCAGTCGAAAAACATTCCGGCGGTCCGGCTGATGGAAAAAGTCGGCCCCCAGGCCGTGGTCCGGTTTGCCCGTCGGCTGGGCATCGAATCCCCGCTGCCGGCGAACCTGGCCCTGGCCTTGGGCGCCGCCGAACTGACCTTGGAGGAGCTGACCGCGGCCTATGCCGTCTTCGCCCGCCAGGGCAACCATGTCCAACCCTTCGGCCTGGCGGAAGTGCAGGATCGTGCGGGCCGGGTCATCTGGCGGGCCCACCCTCGGAAAAGCGCCGCCATGTCCCGCGGGGACGCCGCCATCACCACCGATCTTTTGACCGCGGTGATCCGCGAGGGCACCGGCCGCGGCGCCGGGGTTCTCGAGCACCCCCTGGCCGGCAAAACCGGGACCACCAACGAGCACCGCGATGCCCTGTTTGTGGGGTTCTCCCCGGAGATTGCCGCAGGGGTCTGGGTCGGACGGGACGACCAGCGCCCCATCGGCCCGGAGGCCACCGGCGCCCGAAGCGCACTGCCGATCTGGATCGACTTCATGCGGGCGGCGCTCGCAGGGCGGCCGACGGCGGGCTTTGACGTCCCCCCGGATCTGACGCGGGTCCTGCTGGACCCCGCCAGCGGCCTTCCGGCAGGCCCGCCCCCATCCCCGGCGGTGGGGGCGCTTTTCAAAAAAGGCACTACCCCCCGGCCGTGAGCCCCGCCGGCGGCCGCGAAAGGGGCATCGAATCGCCGCTATTTTTCCAGTTTGCTTTGCCTGGTGCGCATGCTATAGAGCCGGCCATGATCCGCAAAGCCAGCATAAAGGACATCAAGGCCATCCACTGCCTGCTGCAGGAATACGGCCGCCAGGGCAAATTGCTGGCCCGCCCCTTGAGCGAGCTATACGATCATGTCCGCGATTTTTTTGTCTGGCAAGCGGAGGATAGCGCCATGGTCCTCGGCTGCTGCGCCCTGCAGTTCTGCTGGGAGGATCTCGCCGAAATCCGATCTCTGGCCGTCAGACCCGAGCATGTGGGCCGACACATCGGCTGCCAGTTGGCCGCAACGGCCATCGCCGAAGCCCGGGCCTTCAACATCCGGAAGGTCTTCACCCTCACCTACCAGCCGGGTTTCTTCCGCAAATTCGGCTTCACCGTCATCGACCGCGCCGAACTGCCCCTCAAGATATGGTCTGGCTGCATCACCTGCGTCAAATTTCCGGATTGCGACGAAACCGCGATGATGAAGGTCCTCTGAGGGCCACGGCGAAGTAATGCCAGAAGATTAAGACAAACTT
>JBAPYE010000348.1:0-7034 GCA_049284575.1 Desulfobacterales bacterium | reverse complement strand
AGCGCCGGGCAGAGGTCTATCTGGACCCGGAGTGCCTCGCCATGCTCGGCCGGCATCTTTTCGTGCGCCTGAAACGGGCCGATCGAAACCAACCGGCAGAGACACCAAACGGTCTTTGCGGCGGCTTGCCGCAAAGCCCTGGCGGCTGTCCGAAACGTCGCAACCCCGGGTAAAAATGCGCGCGTCTCCGGGCGTTGCCGCTCGGGGGCGGTCAGGAGGACGGCATGATCACCAAAATAGACCGTTCCACCCTCATTGCGGCGGCGGGCAACAGGCCCAAACGAATCGAGGAGTACATCGGACGGGTGAACTCCGGTTCGGCCGCGGTCAGCATCGCACGCATGAAAAGTGCCGGCGGCTGGGAAGAACCGGGCCAGCGGCCGGAATTCACCGAATACACGCTCGTTCTAAACGGCATGCTGCAGGTCCAAACCCGCGACGGCACCCTGGACATATTTGCCGGCCAGGCGGTGGTCGTGCCCGCCGGCGAATGGGTTCGGTACCGCACCCCGAACCCCGAAGGGGCCGAATACATCGCCGTATGCCTGCCGGCCTTTTCGCCGGAGACGGTCCACCGGGACGAATGACCCCCCAAACGGCCACCGCGACCCTGACTTCACCCAAGCGCCGGCGTCTGGCATCCTCACGCCATTTGTGCTACGTAGGTGGCTCAACCATTTCGGGAAAGGAGCCTTTGACGATGGGGATTCGCAAGCTTTTGGCGGTAGGGGTGGCGGTATCGGCGATCTTTCTGGCCGCCGGGGCGGGGGCCTACGACCTGCCTTCGGTCAACCTGGGGTTCACCAGTTTCATGGACGGCGGCCCGCCGGCGGGCCCGGGCGTTTATCTGACGCAGTACGTGCAGTACTTTACCTCCGACCGGTTTACTGATCAGGACGGTGACCGCCTGCTGCCCCGTGAGGCCGACGAGGATCTGGAGGCCTGGGTCAGCCTGACGCAGTTCATCTATCAGTCGGACCGGGCGCTGCTCTTGGGCGGCAAGTGGGGCCTGGACGTGATCGTTCCCTTTGTCGGCCTGAACGTCGACTACGATATCGACGGCCCCTTCCCGGAAGACAACGGCTCGGGCTTCGGGGACCTTTTGGTTGGTCCGTTTCTGCAGTGGGACCCCGTCATGGGCGCCAAGGGCCCGATCTTCATGCACCGGGTCGAATTGCAGATGATCTTTCCCACCGGCAAGTACGACGACGACCGCGAACTCAACCCGGGCAGCAATTTTTTCTCCTTCAATCCCTACTGGGCCGGCACCCTTTTTCTCACCCCGCGCTGGACCGCCTCCACCCGCCTGCACTACCTCTGGAATGCCAAGAACAACGATCCCAACCGCGGGTTCGGTGATGCCGGCGACACTCAGGCGGGGCAGGCCGTGCACGCCAACTTCGCCACGGCCTTCGAAGTCTGGCCCCAGCGTCTGCGGCTGGGCATCAACGGCTACTACCTCAAGCAGCTGACCGACACCCAGGTCGACGGCGACGACCTCGACGACCGCCGCGAGCAGGTCTTCGGCATCGGCCCCGGGCTGCTGTGGCACATCACCCCGGACGCGCACCTGTTCTTCAACTCCTATTTCGAAACCAGCGCCGAGAACCGGCCCGAGGGCGAGCGCTTCAACCTTCGGTTGGTCTACCATTTTTAAGTCTTGCGGTTCGCGGCTGGTTAGGGCCTGCCATGCATGGCGGGTCCGAACGTGTTTTCCCAACGGCTAAAGGAGGCATCGCATGACCGGCTCAAAGGAAAAAATCGATGAGATTCTAAAGGACCTTGCCCGGCGCAGGGACGAGATCGCCCTGAAAATGCACCTGGGTCAAGCCGAGGCCAAGGCGGAGTGGGAAAAACTGGAAAAGAAATGGCAGGCCGCTAAGGCCCAGAGCAAGACGCTGGCGGGTGTGGTCGGAGAGTCGGCCCAGAATGTGGCCTCGGCGCTGGAACTCACCCTCGGGGAACTCAAAAAAGGTTATGAGCAGATCAAAAAAATGCTCAAATGAGCCCGGCCGGGCGTGAAGCGTCAAACCAGCGGCGCACAGGCCTTGGCGGCTGAGCGGCGTTCGGAACCTCGGGCGCATGATGCACCGGGGAAGGTGCGGCTGCCAAACCCATGGAAATCCTGAAAAATCAGCCTCTCGCACCCCTGACGACCTTCAGGGTGCCCGCCTCGGCCGAGACTTACGCGCGGTTTGCCGCCGAAGATGAAATCCTTGACTTTCTTGCCCGCCACCCCCTTGCCAACCGGCGCCGGATGGTGCTTGGGGGGGGCAGCAACCTGCTTTTCGTGGAAGATTTCGACGGCGTCCTGCTGCACCCCGCTCTGCAGGGGGTTGCGGTCCTCCAGGTGCGCCGCGGGCACGTCTTGCTGAAGGTCATGGCCGGCGAGAACTGGGATGACCTGGTGGCCCTGGCGGTGGCCAACGGCTGGGGCGGCATCGAAAACCTGTCCCACATCCCGGGCAGTGTGGGGGCCAGCGCGGTCCAGAATATCGGCGCCTACGGGGTTGAGGTCAAAGACGTCATCGAGCGCATCGAGGCGATTTCGATTCTTGAGCGCCGAAAAGTCACGATTCGCCCCCAGGACTGCGGTTTCGCCTATCGCTACAGTCATTTCAAGGGGCCCTGGCAGGACCGCTTTCTCGTAACCGCCGTTGTTTTCCGGCTTTGCCGGCAGCCCGCATTAGTCGCCCACTACCCCGGCGTCCGCCAAGCCGTTGAGCAGATCGGGTCTCTGAATCTGGAGAACCTGCGTCGGGCGATCGCCGCCCTCCGACAGGGCAAACTGCCCGATCCCGCCAGGCTGGGCAATGCCGGCAGCTTCTTCAAAAACCCGGTGGTCAGCCGGGCGCTCTTGGACGGGCTGCTGCCCGATTTTCCCGACCTGCCGCGCTATCCCCAGGGCGAAAAGGGCTTCAAGCTGGCTGCCGCTTGGCTCATCGAAAAATGCGGCTGGAAGGGCCGGGCCATTGGCAATGCCGCAGTCCACGACCGGCAGGCCCTGGTCCTGGTCAACCGCGGGGGCGCCACGGGCCGCGAGATCTACGAGCTGTCCGAACAGGTGCGCCGGTCGGTTTGCGAAAAATTCGGCGTCGATCTGGAGCGCGAGGTCCTGGTGGTTGGGTCCCCGCCCGTTTGACGGCAGGCGGGCGGGGGCATTGCGCTTCCGCCGCCGCAAACCGTGTGAGGACGCAGCCCATGCCCGTCATCGCAATCAGCGCCGGCGAATGGCTGGCCATCATCACCCACGTCAAGCGGTCGATGGGATGCGGCCGCCCGCGGGCAAAATTTCGAACCCAACGCCTTTTTTCGGAGAAAGCAATGGATGCTTACGATGTTGTGATTGTCGGAGCCGGAACCGCCGGTCAGACGGCCGCCTACGAACTCAGCGCCGACGGGCTGTCGGTGGCCGTGGTTGAAAAAAGCGATCGCCCGGGCGGGATTTGCGCCCTGGCCGGCTGCCAGGCCAAAAAATGGTTCTACGAGGTCACCGAAACCATGGCCAAGTCCCGGCACCTGCTGGGAAAGGGGATTGCGGCGGCCCCCGAAGCCGACTGGTCCGCCATTCTGGAGCAGAAAAACCGGTTTACCGCAAAGGTCCCCGAAGGGACCGTGAAGGGCTTCAAAAAGGCCGGGATCGACTTTCTGGCGGGCGCCGCCAAATTCAAGGATGACCGCACGCTGGTGGTCGGTGGCCGCGAAATCCGGCCGCGCTTCTGTATTCTGGCCACCGGTGCGGCCCCCATGACGCTGCCCATCACGGGGGCTGAGCACATCGCTACCAGCGACGATTTTCTCGACCTGAACACCCTGCCCGGCCGCATTTTGTTTGTCGGCGGCGGTTTCATTTCCTTTGAGTTCGCGCATTTTGCCGCCCGCCTGGGCCCGCAGGAGCGACGCATCCTGATCCTGGAGGTCGCCGACCGGCCCCTGGGACCGTTTGACGCGGAGATGGTCGATCTGCTGGTGGAAGCCTCGGCCGTCGAAGGCATCGGGCTGCTCACCGGGGTAGAGATCCAGTCCGTCGCCCCAAAGGGCGCGGGCTTCGTCGTCGCGACGGCCGCCGACGGCGTCTTCGAGGTCGACCTGGTGGTCAACGGCGCGGGGCGCGTGCCCCAGCTCGAGGGCCTCGACCTGGAGGCCGCCGGCATCACGCACTCCCGTAAGGGAATTGCCGTCGACGCCGGCATGCAGACCGCCAACCCGAGGGTTTTCGCCGTGGGCGACTGCGCGGCCAGCATCCAACTGGCGCGGGTGGCCGATTACGAGGCGCATGTGGCCGCCCGCAACATCCTCGCGGCGCTGGGGCGCGGCGCGGCGGCCACCATCGACTACGGGGCCGTTCCGGCGCTGCTCTTCACATACCCTCAGTACGGCATGCTGGGGCAGACCGAAGCGGCGTTGAAAGACAAGAAAATCCCCTACCGCAAAAGCTTCGGCAAGCATCTCGGCTGGCCCACCTACACCCGCGTCGGCATGACGCACGCGGCCTACAAGATCCTGGTGGGGGCGGACAAAAAAATTCTCGGGGCCCACATCCTGTCGGACAACGCTGCCGGCCCGATCAACACCCTGCGCCTGGCCATGCACCACGGCACACCGGCGGATGCGCTCTACTGGCAGAGCATCATGAGCCCCTACCCATCCCGGGAAAGCGACCTGATCTATATGCTCAAGCCGTTTCTGGATTAGCCGTCTCATCCGCGATGGCTGAACCGGGCATCGCGGAAGTAGAACTTTTGAGGGGCGCCACCCGGCGAAGACAGCACATGTCAACAAACCACCACCACCCCGTTCGGGGGCGGCTGAACGCTTTTTTTCTCAACCTCCTGGAAGGGTTCATGGACCGCGCCTACGGCGGCCGCAAGCGGGCCATTTTAGGCGGCCTGCCGGCGCGCGTGGTGGAGATCGGCCCGGGGCCGGGGGCCAACCTGCGCTACTACGCCCCAGGAACCACCGTCATCGCCATCGAGCCCAACCCCCTGATGCACCCCGCGCTGCGGGAAAATGCCGCCCGTTTGGGGCTCACGCTGGAAATCCGGGGCGTCCGCGGCGAGCAAATCGATCTGGAAAGCGCGAGCGTGGCGGCGGTGGTGGGCACCCTGGTCCTCTGCACAGTGGAAAATCCGCGCCAGGTGGTGGCCGAAATCCGCCGCATTCTCAAACCGGGCGGCCGCTATCTGTTCCTGGAGCACGTTGCGGCGCCGCCGGAGAGCGGCCTGCGGCGGCTGCAGGGCGTCCTGCAGCCTTTCTGGAAATGGCTTTTCGAAGGCTGCCACCTAAACCGCGACACCTACCGGGTGCTGCGGGAGGCCGGTTTCAGGCGGCTGGATATGGACTGCTTCATGCTGTCCTCTGCCGTGATGCCGTTTACCCCCCACATTTTCGGGATGGCGGTTAAATAGGTCCGACGCAGGCCGCAGCCGCATGATCACGGCGGGGTGCTGCCGGCCGGCCCAAACCGATAATAGAAGGAGGATGCCGTTATGAAAAAACTGTTGTCCGTTGCGGTCCTGTTCGTGGTTTTCCTGGTGTGCCTTTCCCCGTCGGCCTTTTGCGCCCAAAAATCCCGCCTGGACGTCATTCTGGAGAGGGGGCAGATCCTGGTCGGCACCACCGGGGACTACAAGCCCTTCAGCTATCTCGACCCCCAAACCGGCCAGTTCGAGGGGCATGATATCGATGCGGCGCTGAAACTGGGGGAGGATCTGGGGGTGACGGTGCGTTTTGTGGAGACCACCTGGCCCACCCTGGTCCAGGGCATCCGGGAAGGCCGCTATGACATCGCCATGTGCGGCATCACCCGGACTCTTGCCCGCCAAAAAGAGGTCGGCCTGACCGCGCCCTATATCGAGGTGGGCAAATCCCCCCTGATCCGCAAGGCCGACGAGGGCCGCTTCAAAACCCTGGCGGATATCGACCAGGCCGGCGTCAAGATCGGCGTCAACCCCGGCGGCACCAATGAACGCTTCGTGCTGGCCAACATCAAACATGCCGAGATCGTGGTGGTGCCCAAAAATCTGGACATCCCCGACAAACTCGCCGCCGGTGAGGTCGACGTCATGATCACCGACAACGTCGAGGCCATGCTGGTGGCCGGCAAACGGGCCGAGCTGTTTGCCGTCTCCCCCAAAGAGACCTTCACGCGGGATGATTTCGGCTACATGTTCCCGCGCGACGAGTTCGCCCTGCAGAACTGGCTCAACCTCTGGGTGTACCAGATGCACGCCAAGGGCGAGTTTCAGAAGCTCAAGGCCAAGTGGATCGCCGAATAGCCTTTTGGGGTAGGGCGGCGCCGATTTTGGCCGCTACCCGTCGCTTGTCGATCCGGCCGAGGGCCGGCACCCGAGGCTCTATCGCCGCCTGCCGCGGGGTCCTCAGGCGTCTTTCGCCAGCAGGCCCTTTACGGCCCTGAGCCCCAGCAGGTAGCTGTCCACGCCGAAGCCCGAGATCTGGCCGCAGGCCACGGCGGCAATCACGGAATGGTGCCGGAACGGCTCCCGGGCGTGCACATGCGACATGTGGACCTCGACCACCGGCGCCTGCAGGATCGCCAGGGCGTCCATCAAGGCATAGCTGGTGTGGGTCCACGCCCCGGCGTTGATCACCACGGCGTCGACCTTGTCGTGATGAGCCTGGTGGATTTTTTCCACCATCGCGCCTTCATGGTTGGTCTGGAAGCACTCCACGCGGATTCCAAGCTCCGCGGCCAGCTCGGCAATTCTCTCATCGATCTGGGCCAGCGTCAGCCGACCGTATTGGGCGGGGTCCCGCTGGCCGAACATGTTCAGGTTGACCCCGTGCAGGACCAGCACGTTCTTCATCGTTTCCCCCCTTAAAAGTGGGTGCGGCGGTTGCCGGCCGGGGCCGGTCAAGCGGGCGGGGCGCAATCCACGGCCGCGCGGATGCGCGTGAGCAGGTCGGCGGCTACTTGCGCCGGGGTTTTGCCGGAGGTGTCGACCTGCGCAAACCGCCGGTAGCCGTCCTCCCGCTCCCGAATGAGGGCCAGCAGGCGCGCCATGGGGTCCGGC
>JBAPYE010000347.1:0-1872 GCA_049284575.1 Desulfobacterales bacterium | reverse complement strand
GGGTTGCGCGCGCCCGGGGCGACGTGGTGCTGGTGCTGCACGCGGACTGCCGGTTGGCGCCGGGAATTACCGGCCGCCTGCTGCAGGCGCTCAACCGCGATCGCACCCTGGTCGGCGGGGCCATGGCGATGACCTTTGACCGCATCCGCCCGGCCACCTGCCTGCTGGTGACTCTCAACAACTGGCGCACACGGCTGACCGGGATCGCCTTCGGCGATCAGGGCCAGTTTTTTGTGCGCACCGTGCTGCCCGCCATCGGCGGTTTCCCGAAACTGATGCTGATGGAGGACGTCGAGCTTGCCATGCGCCTCAAGAGCGCCGGCCGACTGGCCTTTTTGGCAGACGGGCTTGAAGCCTCCAGTCGCAGATGGGTGCGGGGGCCTTTCGGCCCCCAGGTCTGGATGGTGCTGCGGCTGTGCACGGGCTACCTGGTTCACCGCCGGGTGGGGGACGCCGGCCAAGCGGCCCGGCGCTATTATCGACTCTACTACCGATCCTGAAATTCGGGAACAGGCAACCCGGCAAAGAGGGCCATCAGGGACATGCAGGACTTGAGAAAAGCTCTGTTGCAGTGGTACCAGGCAAATCGGCGCCGACTGCCATGGCGCGAAACGGCCGACCCATACCGAATATGGGTTTCCGAGGTCATGCTGCAGCAGACCCAGGTGACGACCGTGATCCCCTACTATCATCGTTTTGTGGCGGCCTTCCCGGACGTGGCCCGGCTGGCCCGGGCACGGGAGCAGGCCGTGCTCAAGCTATGGGAAGGTCTGGGGTACTATGCGCGCGCCCGCAATCTGCACCGCGCGGCCGGGGAAGTCCTCCGAGGCTATGGGGGCATCATTCCGACGGGCCTTGCGGAATTTCGGAAACTGCCGGGGGTCGGGGCTTATATTGGGGCGGCGGTCCTGAGCATCGCCTTTCAGCGGCCGCATGCGGTGGTCGACGGCAACGTCAAACGGGTGCTGGCGCGCCTGTGGGTTCTTGATCTGCCGGTCGACCAGCCGGCGGCGCAGCGCCGGTTTCAGGCCCTGGCCCAGGAAATGCTGGACACCCGCCTGCCCGGGGAATTCAACCAAGCCGTCATGGAGCTCGGCGCCCTGGTCTGCACCCCCCGCCAGCCGGATTGCGGCCGGTGCCCGCTGGCGGCGGACTGCAGCGCGTTTAAGACCGGGCGGGTGGCCGACTACCCCAAGCGCCGGCAGCCCCGAACGGTGCCGGAACACCACATCGCCGTGGGGGTCGTGCGCCGCGACGGGCGCCTGCTGATTACCCGTCGAAGTTCCGAGGGGCTGCTGGGGGGCCTGTGGGAGTTTCCCGGCGGCAAGGTCAAGCCGGGAGAGAGCGCCGCGGACGCGTGCGTTCGCGAGATCGCCGAGGAGGTCAACCTCCAGGTGCAGGTCCTGGAGTTTTTGACCCGGGTCAAGCATGCCTACACCCACTTCCGGATCCGAATGGACGTCTTCACCTGCCGCTGCGTCGGCGGCGAGGTGCGTCTCAACGGCCCGGCGGACTATCGCTGGGTACGGCCGACCGAGATCGACGCGTACCCGTTTCCCCGGGCCAACACCAAGTTTATTCCGCTTCTGCTTGCGGCCCTGGCGGGGGAGTAGCCGCCGCTGCGCTCTTTTTACGGCGGCGTCGCCGCGGGCGCTGTTTTTTGGCCGGCTTGGTTTCTTTTGGCTCGGCCGCAGCCTTTTCGGCTGGGGGTTCGCCCGGGGCAGGCGCGTCGGTTTTGGCGATGCTCAGGCCGAATTTAAACACCCCGGTGGCCTCCATTTCACGCCGCCCTTTGCGCAGCGGCTTGGCGGGGCGGCGGCTGTTTGCCCCGGCGGCCGGCGGCGCTTTGGCCTCGGCCGCGTCCGTTGGGGC
>JBAPYE010000346.1:0-21463 GCA_049284575.1 Desulfobacterales bacterium | reverse complement strand
GTGCGAAGGCATTCAAAGCCGGTGACGGCGCCCTCGGCGCGGAGGATGCGGACCGGGGCGGTCAGATATTCGAAGCGGACGCCCTCGGCCAGCGCACCGGCCACCTCCTCGGCGTAGGCCGGCATCTCCGCCTCGGAGCGGCGGTAGACCACGGCCACCTTTTCGGCGCCGAGCCGCAGCGCCACGCGGGCGGCGTCGATGGCGACGTTGCCGCCCCCGACCACCACCACCTGTTTGCCGACGGCGATGCGTGCGCCCAGATTGACCTCGCGCAGGAAGGCCACCGCGTCGATCACCCCGCGGGTGCCGTCCTCACCCGGGATGCCCAGCTTGAGGGAGGCGTGGCAGCCGATGCCGATAAAAATCGCGGCAAAGCCCTCCTGCTGGAGGCCGGCCAGGGTGAAATCCCTTCCCAACCGCACCCCGGTGCGGGTTTTGACCCCCAAGCCGAGAATGTAATCGATCTCGCGGTCGAGAACATCGGGCGGCAGGCGGTAATCCGGGATCCCCACCCGCAGCATGCCGCCCAGGGTTTCCAAGGCCTCGAAAACTGTCACCTGGTAGCCCTTGAGGCGGGCAAAGTAGGCGGCCGTCAGGCCGGCCGGGCCGCCGCCGACCACGGCGATCTTTTCCGGACGCTCGGTGATCTCGGGCCTTGGGCGCTGGGCGGGGTCCACCTGGTCGGCCGCAAAACGCTTGAGCTCGCGGATCGCCACGGGAGCGTCGACCTCGGCCCGCCGGCAGGCCGCCTCGCAGGGGTGCGGGCAGACCCGGCCGAGAACCCCCGGCAGGGGCAGACGTTCCATGATCAGCGCCACGGCTTCGCGGTATTTGCCCTGGCCGATGAGTTGCACGTAGCCCTGCACGTTGATGCCGGCCGGACAGGTGGTGGTGCAGGGCGCGCGGTCCTTCTTGTCGATGCAGAAGGTGATCGGCACCGCCTGGGGAAAGGCCCGGTAAATGGCCCGGCGCTCGCTCAGCCCCTGATCCCAGGCGCTGGTCGCCGTCACCGGGCAGACCTTGGTGCATTCGCCGCAGCCGGTGCAGACCCCCTCCTTGACGTAGCGCGGTTTGCGCCGGATGCTGACCGTGTAGTTGCCGATGTAGCCCGAAACCGCCGTCACCTCGCTGTAGGAGAGCAGCTCGATGTGCGGGTTCTGGGCCACCTCCACCATCTTGGGGGTCCCGATACAGGCGGCGCAATCCAAAGTCGGGAAGGTTTTGTCGAACTGCAGCATGTGGCCCCCGATGGTGGTGTCCCGCTCCACCAGGTAGACCTTGCGGCCGGCACTGCCGATGTCCAGCGCCGCCTGCATGCCGGCAATCCCCCCGCCGACCACCAGCAGGTCGGGGTGCACCGCCACCTCGCGGGTTTCCAGGGCTTCGTGGAAATTCACCCGATTGATGGCCGCCGCCGCCAGGGTCTTGGCCTTGCGGGTGGCCTCGTCGGGATCCCGGGTGACCCAGGAAACCTGCTCGCGCACCGAGGCCATCTGAAACATATAGGGGTTCAGGCCGGCCCGCTGACAGGCCCCCTGGAAGGTCTTTTCATGGAACCGCGGCGAACAGGACGCCACCACCACCCGGTTGAGGCCGTACTCGCGGATATCCTGTTCAATCATTTCCTGGCCGGGGTCGGAGCACATGAACTTGTAGTCGCGGGCCACTACCACGTGCTTCAGGTTGCGGACAAAATCGGCAACCTCCCGCACCCGCACCCGGTAGGCGATGTTGATGCCGCAGTGGCAGATGTAAAACCCGATTTTAATGGCCATGGGTCTCTCCCTGCTGGTGCCGGCGCCGATGATTTTCAACCGGTCTCCGGGGTCGACAGCCGCTGTACCTGGCGCAAGAGTTCCTCGGCGTCAGGGGGGGTTTCCAGACAGCACTCGGGCTCCCGCAGATCCCGACCGGTGCCTGACGGTCGGGTCTCGGGGTAGAACAGAAAGATCTTTTTGCCGATGGCGGACAACATGATGACCGGAACGGTCCGCAGCTGCTGGTCGCATCTCAGGTTGACATAGAGGGTGATGCCGCCGTCCCCGGTCATCATGGCGTTGAGGATGATGCAGTCGGGGTTGAGCCGGCGGGCCTTGGCCATGCCTTCGACCGGGTTGCGGGCGACGATGGGGGTGTACCCGTTGGCCGCCAGCAGCGTGGCCATGAAGGTGACCATGTCGGCTTCATCGTCGACGATCAGGACCTTCTTGCTCTCGGTCTCCTGGCTCACGATGGGCTCCTGAGGTAATCGGTCGGGGCGGATGGGCATCGTAGAACAGGTCTTAGCATTAACCATACCGATCCAGTTAACAAACTGAAATTTTTCGATATTTTGGCTTTAAAGCTGGAGACGGCGGATCGTGGGGACGTCCAGGAACGGGACTGGTGCAGAAATGATGCAGTGACATGCATCAGAAAAGGGAATAAAAGATTAAATTTTAAATAAAATTAATTTTTAACAAGGGGTTATATGTTGCATAAGCCGGCGCAACATCTGAAACATCAGTGTTCCCGGGGCGATGGGCCGGGAGGCGCCAAGGGCAGATGCAGGGTGAAGGCCGCGCCTTTACCGGCAATGTTTTCGGCCGTAACCCTGCCACCGTGCCGCTGCATGATACCGAAAACCGTCGACAGGCCCAGCCCCACGCCGTAGCCTTCGGCTTTGGTGGTGAAAAAAGGCTCGAAGATGTGGGGCAGAACCGCAGCCGGGATGCCGCCCCCGCTGTCCGTGACTGTGATGGTCACCTCCCCGCCGCAAGGGCTGCGCCGGGCCTCGAGCCACAGACCGCCCCCTTCGGGCATGGCGTCGATGGCGTTGAAGATCAGGTTGATGATGCACTGCTGCAGCTGGTTGGCATCCCCCCGGACCGGAGGCAGATCCTCGGCGATCACGAGTTCAAGGCGAATCTTCTGCAGCTCCAGCTTGTGGCGGCTCATCAAGGCGCAGCGGTTGAGAAGCTCGCGCAGCGAGAGGTCGGTCATGGCCGGCGGGGATTTTCGTGAAAACGCCAGCAGGCTGGCGACAATCCGCGCGCACCGGTCGGTTTCACTTTCCACCAGTGACAGGTAGCGGCTGAAATCCGCCTGCCGGGCCGGCTCCAGGGGCCCGCGCTCCAAAATCCGCAGCATCAGCCGGGTGTAGGTGAGGATGCCGGCCAGGGGGTTGTTGATCTCGTGAACCACGCTGGCAGCCAGACGCCCCAGGGACATCATTTTGTCCTGGTGCAGAATGCGGGCCTGGTCGGCCACCTCCTGTTCCAGGCGCCGGACTTCACGCAGGTCCTTGAAAAAGCAGACCAGGCCGCCCATGGCGCCCGGTTGGGGCAGCACCGCGGCCGAGGCCTGAACGGGGATGGTCTGGCCGTCTTGGGCCATCAGAGCGGTTTCAAACAGCGCCAGGCGGTCGCGGCCGCCCCACTTTTTGGATGCCAGGGCTTGTCTGAAACGCGCAACTTCTCCGGGGTGAAACAGGGCTGCCAGGACCATCTGGCCGACCGCCTGCGCCCGGGTGTAGCCGAGCATCCGCTCCATGCTGCGGTTGAAGATCACCACGGTGTCCTCCCGGTCACACCCCAGGATGCCGTCCAGGGAGCCGTCGATCAGGTTGCGCTGAAAGGCGAACGTGTCCATCAACTCCCGGGCGGTGCGGGCCCAGCCCGCCTCCAGCAGGGTGGTGTAGTCCTGAACCTGCCGGCGGGCCCGGAAGCGGTCGCGCGCCCGCTGCAGCGCCAGGAAGAGGGCGTCGTCATGGAGCGGCTTGGTGATAAAATCCGAGGCATCCAGCTGCAGGGCGCGGATGGCGAGGTCCATCTGACCGAAAGCGGTCATCACGATGACCTCGATCTCCGGCTGACGCTGCTTGACGGCGGCGAGCAGCTCCAGGCCGTCCATGCCGGGCATGCGGACATCGGTGATCAGGATCTGGGGGGCAAAGCGTTCGCACCGGGACAGGCCGTCGGCGCCGTCGGCCGCGGTTTCAACCCGGTAGCCGGCATCTTCCAGGGTGATCCGCATGACCTTGCGAATGCCCTCCTCGTCGTCGACCAGGAGGACCCGCCAGTCCATGGGGGCAGGGGGCAGGGAAGGCATGTGCAGTCACCGCAGCTTCTTTTTCGGGTTCAGCGCACCAGGCACTGCCGGACATGCGGTGCGGCAAGCCGGCGCAAGTTTTCCAGTTCGGCGGCGGTCGCGCCGCGCCGGGGGCCTTTGAAAAAACCAGGGTCCAGGACCGTCTCCGGTCGGAATGGTTGAAGCACGTAGCGCTCGGCGCCGGAAATGCAGCGGGTGATGGCGGGGATGACGACGGGGTCCACGAATGGCTGCACGCAGGTGGTGCGGAACTCGTAGGGTCGACCGGAGTGCATAATGAGATCGATGCTGGCCCGAAGGCGGGCGGGGTCGAGGTCGGATGCGAGTCCCGGTACGTAGCCTTCCGGCGCGGTTTTGATGTCCATGGCGATGTAGTCTACGAGGTCGTTTACCAGCAGACGGCGGATGGCATCGGGGTTGCTGCCGTTGGTGTCGAGCTTGACCGGGTAGCCGGCTTGTCGGATGCTGCGGCAGAGCCCCTCAAGATCGGGTTGCAGGGTCGGCTCGCCGCCGGAAACGACCACGGCGTCGATCAACCCTCTGCGCGCGGCCAAAAAGGTGAGGAGCCCGGCGAGGCTCAAGTCGCCGGTTTCTGCCGCTTTGCCCCGCGCCAGGGCGGGGTTGTGGCAGTAGGGGCAGTGAAAATTGCACCCCGACAGGAACACCACACAACTGATCTTGCCGGGGTAGTCGATGAACGAGTTTTTCTGCAGACCGCCGAATATCATAACCACAAGGGGTTGCGGGGCGCCTGGTGGGCAGCCGCGCTCAGGCCACTTTAAAGGGTTTGCGCTGGGCGTACTCCGCCTGCTTGCCGGTGTTCCACTGGCGGACCGGCCGCAGATAGCCCACCACGCGGGAATACACTTCGGTTTCACGGCCGCAGGTCGGGCAGCTTCGGCGCTCGCCGTTCAGGTAGCCGTGGCTCGGGCAGACGCTGAAGGTCGGTGTCAGGGTAAAGTAGGGCAGCCGGTAGCCGCCGGCCACCTTGCGCACCAGGTTTTTGACGGTCTCGATATCGGCGACTCTTTCTCCCAGAAAGAGGTGCAGGACCGTGCCCCCCGTATACTTGGTCTGGAGGTCGTCCTGCAGCGCGAGGGTTTCGAAGAGGTCATCGCTGAAATTGACCGGCAGCTGGGTCGAGTTGGTGTAGTAGGCGGCCTCCCCCCGGCGCCAGCCGTCGTTGTTGGCTGCCAGGATCTCGGGGTGGCGCTCCTTGTCCAGCATGCAGAGGCGGTAGGAGGTGCCTTCGGCCGGGGTGGCCTCCAGGTTGAAGATTTCGCCGGTTTCCTCCTGGATCGCGGCGATCCGCTCGCGCATGAAGTCCATCACCTCCAGCGCGAAGCGCTGGCCGCCGGCGGTGGTGATGTCTTCCCCGCTAAAGTTCAGGCAGGCCTCGTTCATGCCCACGATGCCGATGGTGGAAAAGTGGTTTTTCCAGTAAAACCCCGATCCGGCCTTGATCTCCCGGAGGTAGAACTTGGTGTAGGGGTAGAGGTTTTTTTCCGTAAAGCGCTCCAGCACCTTGCGTTTGATCACGAGGCTATCCTTGGCGGCCTGCATGATCCGGTTGAGGCGGCTGAAAAAATCGTTCTTGTCGGTGGCCAGGAAGCCAATCCGGGGCAGGTTGACGGTAACCACGCCGATGGAGCCGGTCAGCGGGTTGGCCCCGAACAGCCCCCCGCCGCGTTTCATCAATTCGCGGTTGTCCAGCCGCAGGCGGCAGCACATGGAGCGGGCATCCTCGGGGGACATGTCCGAATTGACGAAGTTGGAAAAATAGGGAATGCCGTATTTGCCGGTCATTTTCCAGACCTGCTCGAGGTTGGGGTTGTCCCAGTCGAAGTCCCGGGTGATGTTGTAGGTCGGAATCGGGAAGGTGAACACCCGGCCGCGGGCATCGCCGGCCATCATTACCTCGGCAAACGCCCGGTTGATCATATCCATTTCGGCTTGGAACTCGCCGTAAGTGGCGTCGCGCGCCACGCCTCCCACGATAACCGGGTGGTCCCGCAAGATGGTGGGGACATGCAGGTCCATCGTGATGTTGGTAAACGGCGTCTGAAAGCCCACCCGGGTGGGGATGTTGATGTTGAAGACAAACTCCTGGAAGGCCTGCTTGACCTCGTCGTAGTCCAGGTTGTCGAAGCGCACGAAGGGCGCCAGGAGCGTGTCGAAGTTGGAGATCGCCTGGGCGCCGGCAGCCTCTCCCTGGAGGGTGTAGAAAAAATTGACCACCTGGCCCAGGGCCGAGCGCAGGTGCTTGGGCGGCCCGCTCTCGACCTTGCCGGCCGCGCCCCTGAACCCCTGGAGGAGCAGGTCCTTGAGGTCCCAGCCAACGCAGTAGACCGAGAGCAGGCTGAGGTCGTGGATGTGCATGTCGCCGTTTTTGTGGGCGCGGCGAATTTCGGGGGGGTAGATCCGGCTCAGCCAGTACTCGGCCGTCACATCGGAGGAGATGTAGTTGTTGAGCCCCTGCAGGGAGTAGCACATGTTGCTGTTTTCTTTTATTTTCCAGTCCAACTTCTGAAGGTAGTTTTCCACCAGGTCGACATGTGCCTTGGTGGTGATGTTGCGGATCTGGGTATGCTGTTCGCGGTAGAGAATATAGGCCTTGGCAGTCATCAGGAAGGGCGAGTCGAGCAGGACGCGCTCCACGATGTCCTGGATTTCCTCGACTTCAGGCAGGGGACCCAGGCGCAGCTCGTGGGCCAGGGTCAGGACCCGCAGGGTCAGCTTGCGGGCCTCGCGCACATCGAACTCGCCGCTGGCCTTGCCGGCCTTGGCCAGTGCGGTGGTGATTTTGGATGATTCGAACTCTACGATCCGGCCGTCCCGCTTCTTGATGTTGTGGAACACGACCATTTTATCATCCTGGGACCTCACTCCTTCAAACATGGCGCTCCTCTCTGGTTGGCAATGCAGCTCGGGGATCCGCGCGCGGGGTCCCGGGTGGTGGTTGGGGTCTTCAAACTGAAGTTGCGCTTAAGGATGCTGACAGGCAAGGCCGCCAGTGGCGACGGTCAGGCCTTCTTACAACTACATATTGTTGTGTGTCAACAGAAAATTAACCACATATTGGGCTTTATCGGCATCTCGGTGCCAACGCCTAAATCGTTTGCAGGCATAAACTCAAAAGGTTGCAGAGGCTTATTGCGGGGGGGAGCCGGGTGCGGGGGTGACCCAAATGTAATTGGCGATACTCAGCGGGACGGTTTCGCCGACCGTCGCCAGGTAGACCGTGCGGAAGGGGACCCCGGTGCGGCGCAGCGCGCGCTCCGGGATGCCGTAGTGAAACTGGATGTGGCTGTTTCCCGCCAGCACCAGCATGGGCGCCGCTGTCAGGCTGCGGGCGATGCTCTCCGCCATGGTCTCTTCCCAAACGCACTGCGCCTCGTAGAAAAATTCGAAACTGGCATCGCCGCGGAAGGCGTGGCGGTGAAAGACCGATTCCACGTAGCGGCGGTGGGCTTCATGGCTCAGGTCGATTTCAGCGGGCAGCCAGGGGCTGTCGTAGGGGGTGAGGTTGGCGATTCCCCCCACCCGGATCCGCGCGGGGATGTGCCCCGGGAGGTTCAAGGCAAAAAGCGGCACCCCCTGGGCTCGGATAAAGTCCAGCAGATCCCGGTAAAGGGGGTAGGGGAAGCGCCAATTGGCGTACCACTGGGTTTTCTGCAGAAAGGCGTCTTCGTCGAGTGCGCCGGCCGACCACTGGTCCAGAACCGCCTGGTAGGTGCGGTCAAACATCTCCATGCCCACGGTCAAGCGCGGGTGACGCTGGTGCAGAAGCGCCATCAGCTGGCGCTGAATCCGGTGGTGAGCGGGGTTTATGTGGCTTTCACCCACGTACACCACCCGGGCGCGCGCCAGGTCGGCCACCAGCATCTCGATCGATACGCTGCGGCCGGTTTCCCCCGACAGGATGCTGTCGACCCCAAAGGACTGGTCGAGGTCCTTGATGGTCACGGCCGCGGGGGCCGTGGCACAGCCTGAGAGCCCCAAAAAAGACCCTGAAAGGCCAAGTGCCAACATCCAGGCCGCCATCCTGCGGAACAGCTGCTTGCCCGCTGATTCTGTTTTATCGGCTTGATTTTTCATGCCCCCTTCATTATTCTGATACCCATGAAACTCGATCAGAATCCCGTTTTTCGGAAAATCATCGTTCCCTGGTATGACAGCGAAAACGCCTGCCTGGCTCTCATGGGGTTTCTGTCGTCAGTAGCCGTTTTCGGGGTGATCGGCCTATCGGTGACCCGAGAGGATCCGGCTTACACTGAATTTGCCTGGGTGCCAGGGCTTTTGCTGGTCCTGAGTGCAACGATTTTTGTTACCATCGGCATTCGCTTGATCCTGCGGCACACCGGCCAGCGGCCCTCAAGCTGACCGGCCGGCTGTCTGTCGGGAACCTCTATTGGGGGTCGCGACGCCAGTTCTCACTTGCCCGAGCCCTCCAGGAAGTTTTCAAAGGACATGGTCTTGTAGCTTTCGGTATGGATGTAGCGCAGCAACGACACCATCTGGGCGGGGGCGATGAAGCCGGGCTGGCTGCCGATAAGCGCCCCGTCTTCGGCGATAAAGGTGGATACCGGCAGTCCCTGGACATGATACTCGGAGGCGAGTTGGGTCTCCCGGTCGGCATCCACCTTGACGGCGATGAAATTCTTGTTCATGAACGCGCCGACGGCTGAATCGGCGAAGGTTTCACTGTCCATTTGTCTGCAATAGGTGCACCAGTCGGCAAAAAAATTCACGAACACTTTTTTGTTTTTTTGTTTGCCCAGTGCGACGCCCTCCTGGTAGGAATGCCACTTGATGCTGCCGGCGGCAAACGTTTCGGAGATGATGACGCCGAGAAAAAGACCGATGGCAAGGACAATGACTGTCAGTGCGGATTTAAAGTGCATCCTGCTGGCTCCTTAGGTCAACCGCCGGCCCGTGTGCGACGGGCCCTAACGGCTGATGCCGGGGTAAAAATGATAATTTCCCGCCGTGTTCGGTCATGGGGCGGGAGTTGCACCGTCGGCCCAATTCCCGGATGTCAAGAACGGCATTCCGGGTGTCGCTGGTCTCCAGGCGTCTTGCAGGTAAGCACCGTGGGGCCGTATAATAAAGTAATGTTGCCGTGCGATTCTTCATCATAAGGCGCTTTTTCCAGCCTGTAAAGTAAACGAAAAACAGCCCCGGCTGGCGTCGACACCCCTAAAGATACCGATCTTAAAAGTGATGGGCCTCTAAAGGGTCGATATTTGCGATGCCGGTAAAAGATAATGACCTTCAGAGACCTCACGGTGCAAGGCCCGAGCCCGGCCGGCGCCCTGTGGGCCTGGAGCGCGCTGCGCGAAACTTCTTGACTTATATGCCATCTATACTTAATTATTGAATAAATCGTAGTAACCGCCCCCAACTGGCGAAACCCGGGGATGCATCCCCCTCTGCTTCGAGGATCAGTCCGGCATGTTTATCATTGGCAACCTTCTGATAGCGGTGGCAACGGTCATCGATTACGTCTTGCTGTTTTTCCTGTGGATCGTCGTGGCCCGCGCCGTGTTGTCATGGGTCAACCCCGATCCCTACAATCCCATTGTGCGGTTCATTACCAGCGTTACCGAGCCTGTACTCTACCAGATCCGCAGGCGACTGCCGGTGGGGTTTGGCGGCATCGACCTGTCGCCGATCATCGTTTTTCTGGTGGTTATTTTTCTTCGTAAATTCCTTGTGGACAGTCTCTTCCGGTTTGCGGCGCTCTTATCGTGACCCAGAGGCGGTCTTGACTCAATGAGAGACAGCCAACCATGAAAATAACCCCTTTAGAAATTCAGCAGCAGCAGTTCCGCCTGCGCTTTCGAGGATTCGATGTCCGTGAAGTCGATGGCTTCCTCGAGAAAATGGCGGATGCCTTCGAGACCATCGGTGATGAAAACAAGCAACTCCAGGAGGAAATTCGCCGTCTCAAAGGCGATATCAGGGGTTTTCGTGAGCGCGAAGAAAGTTTCAAGCGGGCCATCCTGAACTCCCAGAAAGTCCTCGAGCAGATCAAGGGAAACGCCCGCAAAGCGGGTGAGCTGATCATCGCCGAATCCGAAGTGCACGCCCAAAAGATACTCAACGGCGCCCACAATCGCCTGGCCCAACTGCATGAAGACATCGCCGAGTTGAAGCGGCAGCGCATGCAGATCGAGGTGCAAATCCGTGCGGTACTCGAAGCCCACACCAAGCTGCTTGAAATGGGCCAGGCCGAAATGGACGCAGTGGATCAAGATGATGCCAAGCTCAAATTTCTCGCCCGCTCCAGGTAGTCGCAACCGCCGACCGTAGGGGCCGCTGCCCGCAGCTGTTCTTCCGGCCTTTAAGCCCCCCCCACCGGTACCCCCTTTTCCCCTCAAGCTTGGTTCCCCCGCTGTCGATGTCTTAAGTACTCATTTTCCCCAGGAGGCTTTTTCCACCCGGTAACCGGGCCGTCTGCCGCTGCGGCGTTCCGGTGCGGCGGTTGCGGGCGAGGGGCTTCGGGGGATTAGGCGGCATGTTCCAAAAACGCCGCAGGTTTGGAATTTCGCGCGCTTTAGTCGGGCCCTTTGCACGAGACGGCCGCATGACCGACGTGCTTTGCGTCCGGTGAAAGGCGTTAACCCTCTTTTCAATCGCAGCCAGCGGGAGTGTTTGATGGCGAAAATTGATGCGTTTTTTAAATTGATGCACGACCAGGGGGCATCCGACCTTCACCTGGTGTCCGGGCAGCAGCCGGCCTTGCGAATTCGTGGTGATATCGAGCGGGTCAAGTACAAGCTGCTGACCGATGACGATTTAAGAAGCATGCTCTACGAGATTGCACCCGAAGAGAAGGTCAAAAACTTTGAGGAAAGCGGCGACATCGATTTCGGGTATGAAATCCCGGGACTCGCCCGCTACCGCGCCAATTTTTTCATGCAGAAAAACGGGATCGGTGCCGTGTTCCGGGAGATCCCGAATACGATCCTGACGGCCCAGCAGCTCGGTTTGCCCCCGGTTATTCCCCGGCTGGCCTCCCTGCCCCGCGGCCTGGTGGTGGTCACCGGGCCCACCGGCAGCGGTAAATCCACCACTCTGGCCGCGATCGTCGATGAGGCCAACCGCCTCCGCAAGGACCACATTATAACGGTGGAGGACCCCATCGAGTTCGTGCACAAAAGCCAGAGCTGCATCGTCAACCACCGCGAGGTGGGGATGCACACCCAGTCTTTCAGCGCGGCCTTGCGCGGGGCGCTGCGTGAAGACCCCGATATCATCCTGGTCGGTGAAATGCGGGATCTCGAGACCATCTCGCTGGCCATCGAGGCGGCCTCCACCGGACACCTGGTTTTTGGGACCCTGCATACCACTAGCGCCGCCAAAACCGTCGACCGGATCATCGAGGTTTTTCCCCACAACGAACAGGCTCAGATCCGCTCTACCCTGGCCGATGGTATCCGGGCCGTGGTGGCGCAGGTGCTGTTTAAACGTGTGGACAAGGTCGGCCGCTGTCCGGCGCTTGAGATCCTGATTGCAACCCCGGCGGTGCGCAACCTGATCCGCGAGTCCAAGACCCACCAGCTGCCGTCCATGATGCAGACTGGAAAGAAGTACGGCATGCAGCTGCTGGATGACGCCATTATGGATCTTTACAAAAAAGGCATGATCGATTCGGAAGATGCCTACGCCAAGGCCAACGACAAGGCCAAGTTCAGGCCGCTGCTGCGCAATCCGCCGGCGGACTTCACCGAGGCCTGACCGCTGGCATGCCGGCATTATTGGCTTAAAATTGTAGTTTTCGCTCGGCAGCCGGTTTGGCCTGCGGCAGGCCGCTTTGTATCGTCAGGATTGAAAGGCACAGCATGAAAAAACACGAAATCGACCAGATTCTCACCAAGATGCTAGACTCCCACAACAACGTCTCGGACTTGAACTTGACGGTGGGTAAAACCCTCCAGGTGGAAAGCGCCGGGGAGCTGGTGGGGGTGGACATGAAAACGGCTTTGCGGGAGTTGACCCCTTTCCAAACCGAGGTTTTTGCACTGAACCTGATCAACCAGGATCGGCGCCTGACCGAACGGCTGCTCAGCCAGGGGTCCTGTGATCTCTCCTACAGCCTGCCCGGTAAAGCCCGTTTCCGGGTCAACGTATTTTCGCAGTCCGGAAACACCAGCATTGTGCTGCGACGGTTGGAGTCCAAGGTTCCCACCATCCATGAAATGAATCTGCCCGAATCCTTTTTCGAAATCGCCCAGGAAAGAAACGGCATCGTTTTTGTCACCGGCGCCACCGGATCGGGTAAATCCACCTCGCTGGCCGCCATTCTGGACGACATCAACGAGAAAAAGTCCGTTCACGTGGTGACCCTCGAAGATCCCATCGAGTACCAGCACCCCCACAAAAAATCGACCTTCAATCAGCGGGAGCTCGGAACCGACTACGACAGTTTTGCTCATGGGCTGCGGGCGGCGCTGCGCCAGGCACCCAAGGTAATTCTGGTGGGGGAAATGCGGGACCGTGAAACCGTTGAAATCGGTCTCAGTGCGGCGGAAACCGGCCATCTGGTGTTGACCACGCTGCACACCGTCGATGCCGGTCAAACCATCAACCGTATTCTGGGGATGTTCAAAACCGAAGAGGAGAACCAGATTCGAATCCGACTGGCCGACACGCTGCGCTGGATTGTCGGGCAGCGGCTTCTTCCCAAAGTCGGCGGGGGGCGGGTGGCAGCCTTTGAAGTGCTGCGAACCAACCTGCGGGTAAAGGATTCGATCCTCAACGGCGAGTCGGAAGGTAAAACTTTCTACGAGATCATGCAGGACGGTCGGCCCTTCGGGATGACTACCTTTGACGATTACATCGTCGCCCTTTACGAACAGGGGATCATCACCCGGGATACGGCCATGGGCTATGCGTCACGGCGCGGTATCGTGGGGCGTGGGATTGACTCGGTCAAGAGCGCCCGCGGTGAGTCGACCACCGATATCCAGCAGCTTCAGCTGGATCGTGAATACACCCGCAAGCATCAGCCCAGCGCCATGGGGTTTTAACCGGGCGCTGGATTGTTTTTGAAAACAAGGGGGATCTGGCCATGGAGATCAGCTGTCAAAAGTGTAAGAGCAAGTTTCGAATCGCCGACGATAAGATTCAACCCGATCGGACCACAACCCTGCGCTGTCCCCGCTGCAAAGCGGGAATCGTCATCGGCGCCAAACCCCTTTCCGGGGCGCTCCCGTCATCTGAGCCGGAGACCGCCGGCAACGAGGCCGCCCCGGCAGCCTGCGACGGCTATGCCGACACCCCTTTCGACTTTACGGAGGAAGAGGGCAAAACCGCGTTGATTTGCGAAGAAAACCCCGAGGTGATAAGGAAGGTCTCCGAGGTTCTGAAAATCATGGAGTACCACATCACCGAAGCCGAAAGCACCCGGGATGCCCTCAAGCGGATGCGTTATCACGACTATGACCTCGTGGTCGTCAACGAATCCTTTGATACCGCCAACCCCGACGATAACGGGGTCCTGATCTATCTCGAGCGCCTCGGCATGGCGGTGCGGCGTAAGGTCTTCGTGGCCATGATCAGCCGGCGCTACCGCACCATGGACCAGTTCATGGCGTTCAGCAAGAGCGTCAACATGATCATCAACAGCCGCAACCTGAACCAGATCGGCGGCATCCTGGGGCGCGGGCTGACGGAGCGGGACCTCTTCTACCGGGTTTTCAATGAATCCCTCGAGGCTGTCGGCCGGAACTGACCCCGTGGTGTTCCCGCCGGATCGGGAGAATACTGGCCTGGCGGAGGTCACCCCCCGGTGGCCCCTCGATTGCCGCCGGGCGATGGCGTACAAGGAGTTTTTTACGATGACCGACACCCCCGCTCGATACACCTGCAACGAATATCGCGAAGAGATGCTGCTCCTGGGCCTGCGATACCGGCTGGTGGATGAATCCCTCTCGGCGGCTGAAAAAGAGGCCTTGCAAAAAGAGATCGCGGAATTGGAAAACCGAATGGGAATGCGGTAGCCGCATCCGAGGGTCACGGGCATCCCGGCGGGCCGAAAGGCAAGCACCCTCTGCGTATTCTTTACCTCAAAGCGCCTCGCTCAAAAGCCGCAAGCCTTCCAAAGTTAGATTCTTCTCGATGGCCTCAATTGTTTCCGCGACCTTGAACATCAACTCGGCCAGCCCGCCGGTGGCGATGACGCGCGGGGTGGTGGTCATCTCGGTCTTTATGCGCCGTACCATTCCGTCCACCATGGCGGCATACCCAAAAATAATCCCGGCCTGAATACTGGTGTTGGTGTCTTTGCCAATGGCGGTCTCCGGGGGCGTGAAAATTTCCACCCGCGGCAGTTTGGAGGCGTTGCGAAACAGGGCTTCCGCGGAAATCATGATGCCGGGGCTGATGGCGCCCCCCAGATATTCCCCCTTTTCGGAGATGACGTCAAAGGTGGTGGCGGTGCCGAAGTCGATGGCGATGAGGCTGCAGCGGTACTTGTGATAGGCGGCAATCGCGTTGACGAGCCGGTCGGCGCCGATCTCCGCCGGGTTATGATAGCGGATGGGCATCATCCCCACCGATCGGGCATCCACCCAGCAAGGCGCGTGACCCAGGTAGCGGCGGCAGAAGGCATCCAGTATCTTGACCACCGGCGGGACCACGCAGGAAATGACGCTTTTCTCGATACGGGTGCGTTCAATTCCACCGGTTGTCAAAAGGCTGCTGAGCAGCACATTCAATTCATCTTCGGTGGTGTTGCGCTCGGTTCGAATACGCCAGTCCCGAATCAGGTTCAGGCCTTCGTAAATCCCCAGTACCGTGTTGGTGTTGCCGACATCAATTACCAAGAGCATCGATCATTTCCTTTGAATGAGTTCCACCGTGAAGCGCTCCGGTGTGACGGCCACCACGGTGAGCGTCACCGGCAGCGAAATGGTGGCCCGTTCGCGGTGAACACCCGGCGCTAAACCCTTCAAATCCACGTAGACCTTGATCCCGTTTTCAGACCGAAGCTTATCCAGAACCCTGGCCGGTCCCTTGAGGGTCAAATCCAGACTCGGCGGTGTGATCCGGTAAGTGTACGGGGTCCCGACCCCCGTGATGGGAAGTCCTGCCATAACGCGAATCTCCACCTGCTCATGGATGACAATCCCGGCCGTCACGAGTTGCGATGCGCTGTCGGCTGTGACCAGTTCGGGCAGATCCAGCGGGACCTTGCGCTGGAAGGTTCCCGTGGCCCCGCCGATCTCGATCGGCTGGGTCCTAACGGCGGCGAGCGGGGCCAGCAGACTCTCAGGGCCGGAGATGACAGCGGTCGGGGGAATGGCTTCTGAGTCGGCAAGGTAGAAACCCGCTGTGGGCCTGCCCACCAGGTCGAGCACTACCGGCAGCCGTTTTTCCATGCGCCGGTCTATCTGGACCGTGATATAGGAGGGGTTGAAGGCTTCGATGGATACGTTTGCCGGCAGGGAAACGGCTTCTTTTTGAAGTTGAATTGTCTGAATACCGGTCCGGACGCCGGAAAGATCCAGCCTGTAAACGATGTTCCGACTGGATAGGTCCGAGACGACCGACCTGGAGCCTTTGACACGAATCTCGACGTTTTTTCGCAGGGTGGCTGCCATGGCCAGACCGGGTGGCAGGGCGGTGGGTTCAACCGGGATCAGCAGCTCTTCTTGGGCGTTCAGGGCGCCGGGCAACCAGACGGCCGCAGCGGTCGCCACCAGCAGCATCAAAGGGAGCCACACCCGTTTCGGCAGGGAAAATGGGGTCAACGCGTTTTCTCGTTTTTTTGGGACTGCGGGTCCAAACCGGCTGCGGCCCGAAGAAAACTCGCCGACAACGCTTGCCCGCATGCCCCCTGGAAACATCAACCGCAGGCGTTGCGGATGGCGTCGATGACTTTGACCGTTGCCATGGTGTTGGCCACATCGTGGACGCGGATAATCTGGGCGCCTGCCAGGATGGCGGCTGTGACGGTCGCCTGGGTGCCGGTCTCCACCAGTGGGTGCTCCGGGTGGATATCGGTTTGCTGGTCGTCCCTGACCAGGCGCCGGATAAACGACTTGCGGGACGTGCCGACCAAAAGCGGATAGCCCATTTCCACCAAAACCTTCAAATGCTTCAAAAGCAGGAGGTTGTGGATGAAGGCCTTGCCGAAACCGATGCCGGGATCCAGTATGATCCTGCTCCGGCTGACGCCCGCGGACTGAAGCCTGTTGGCGGCGGCCAGAAGGTAGGCGCAGACCTCGGCTGTCACATCGGTGTAGTGGGGTTTGGCCTGCATGGTCTTGGGCGTGCCCTGCATGTGCATCAGGACCACCGGAACGTCCCAGGCGCGCGCCACTGACACCATCTCCGCATCACCGGTCATGGCGCTGATGTCGTTGATCATTGCCGCACCCGCCGCCAGCGCACGGCGGGCCACCGCGGCCTTCATGGTATCGATCGAAATGGGCTGGCGGATGCGGTGTGCCAGCGCTTCGATCACCGGCACCACCCGGTCGATTTCCTCTTCGGTGGTGATGGGGTCGCAAAACGGCCGCGTCGATTCCCCCCCGATGTCGATGATGCCCGCACCCGCGGCGGCCATTTTTTCGGCCTGGGATATGGCGGCCGCCGGATCCAAAAACCGGCCGCCGTCGGAGAAGGAATCCGGTGTTACGTTGACGACACCCATCACACAGGTCTGCGGTCCCAGCTCCAAGCGATGGCGGCCCCAGGAAAGCAGGTGGGATTTCACGGATCAGGCCTGCGGCTGCTCGGTTGGCGTTTCGGGTTGCGCATCTTCGGGGGGCTCTGCCGCTTCTTTGATTTCAGGGAGCTTGAAGTCCGGTCGCAGGGAATGAATCAGTTCATCCAACTCACGCCCCAAGACGGTTTCCTTTTCGAGCAGCAGCGCCGCGAGTTTGTGCAAAACGTCGATATTGTCCTCCAGCACCCCCTTGGCCCGGGTGTAGCTGGTTTTGATGATCCGGGTGATTTCCTGATCGATCTTGCGGGCGGTTTCCTCGGAGTAGTCGCGGTGCTGGGAGATTTCGCGGCCGAGAAAAATCTGCTCTTCGCCCTGGTCGTATGACAGCGGGCCTAAGTCCGCGCTCATTCCCCACGCCCGGACCATCTTCTGGGCCAAGCCTGTGGCCTGCTTGATGTCGTTTGAGGCGCCGGTGCTGATCCGCCCAAACACCAGTTCCTCGGCAACGCGGCCGCCGAAGGCCACCGCCAGGTCGCTCTCCAGTTGATCCTGGTACTTGAAGTCGCGTTCTTCGGGGAGAAACCAGGTGACACCGGCCGCACGCCCGCGCGGAATGATCGTGATCTTGTTGACCGCGTCGGTGCCCGGCAGGAGACGGGCCACCAAGGCGTGACCGCCCTCGTGGTAAGCGGTCGTCTTGCGGTCCTCCTCCCGGACTACCTTGGACTTGCGTTCCAGGCCCATGTAGACCTTGTCCTTGGCGTCTTCGAAATCCGTCATCTCCAGATGCTCCTTGCCGCGCTTGGCCGCCAGAAGCGCGGCCTCGTTGACCAGGTTTTCCAGGTCGGCGCCCGAGAAACCGGGAGTGCCCTTGGCCAGCATGAGGGCATCGACATCCTTGGCCACCGGAGTACGCCGCATGTGAACCCTCAAAATAGCCTCCCGGCCTTTAATGTCCGGCAGGGAAACCACAACCTGGCGGTCGAAGCGGCCCGGCCGCTGCAGGGCCGGGTCCAGCACATCCGGCCGGTTGGTGGCGGAAATCAGGATGACCCCCTCGTTGGATTCAAAGCCGTCCATCTCCACCAGCAGCTGGTTCAAGGTCTGTTCGCGCTCGTCGTGGCCGCCCCCCAGCCCGGCGCCGCGGTGGCGGCCGACGGCGTCGATCTCATCGATGAAAATAATGCAGGGGGCATTTTTCTTGCCCTGCACGAAAAGATCGCGCACCCGGGAAGCGCCGACACCCACGAACATTTCCACGAAATCCGACCCGCTGATACTGAAGAAGGGGACCCCCGCTTCACCCGCGATGGCTCTTGCCAGCAAGGTCTTGCCGGTCCCCGGCGGCCCCATCAGCAAGACCCCTTTGGGTATCCGACCTCCCAGCCGGGTGAACTTTTTGGGGTCCCGCAGAAACTCGACGATCTCCCCCAGTTCTTCCTTGGCCTCGTCGATGCCGGCCACATCGTCAAACGTGACCTTGGCCTGCTGATCCGACATCAGACGGGCTTTGCTTTTGCCGAATGAAAGGGCTTTGCCGCCCCCGGATTGCATCTGGCGCATGAAAAAAATCCACACCCCGATCAGAACGATCATCGGGAACCACGATATCAGGACCGACATGTACCATGGAGATTCGGCCGGCGGTTTTGCTTTGATCATAACACCCTTGGCGCGCAGTATTTTGATCAGGTCGGCATCCTGCGGGGCAAACACCTTAAACCGGTTGCGATTGCTGTCGGTCACAAAAAGTTCCTGTCCCTGGATAATGACTTCGGCAACTTTCCCGTTTTCCGCCATACTCAAAAACTCGGTGTAGCTCAGGGTGTTTTCTGCAAGGTGCTGCTGGTTGAAAAGGTTGAAAAGCATGATCATCATCAGCGTGATTACCAGCCACAAGGCCAGATTTTTGTAGAACGGATTCAACTGAAGTCACCTCCTGAGGCTGTCGGCTTGAAGGGCGAATCCGCCCGGGCGCTCCGATTTGCGGAAAAAACTGCCGTATTCCAGGCCTGAAATTTAAGTCTTTGGCCCGGCTCACACGGGCTTTGCTTCCTTAACTTAAAGAACAACACCTTTAGATATTAAGCACGAAGCGAATTTAGGCAAGCAGCAGTTCCCCCCGAAGCACCCGCCGCGTTCCAGGGGTCAGGCGGGCGGTTTGATCCATGCGCAGACCGGCCACCCAGATGATCTTAGTGCCGCTGAGGAGCAACGGATAGCGTATTCGCGACTCGCGGGGTATCTTCTGTTTGATAAAAAACCGGTGAACTTTTTGGCGGCCGGCCATTCCAAAAGGGGTAAAACGGTCGCCCGGGCGCACGTTTCTGATGGTCAAAGGAAAGGACAAAGCATCGATAGCAAAAAACGCGACAAACCCTCCGGCATGGCGCGTGGTCGGAACTTTTTCAGAGCTGATGCGGCGAAATTCCAATCGGCCCCTGATTTCGGGCAGTGCGATCGAGACGGTTTCAGAAACCGGGTCGGGAACCGGGTAGTTAAAATCCTTGGTCGGGGCGACGGGTGAATCCGGCGTCAGGGTGCGCAGGGGTTTCTGGGCCAACGACACCTGCAAGCGGTCGGGAGAGCGTTGGACCCGGATTCGATCGGGCAGGTCGAGACTGCCGCGGCGGGCGCCGTTGCTGGCCAGCGCCAAAACCGCCTCGATATGCTCAAACGTGATGCGCCGCAGGCTGCCTTTGACTGTTTCCAGGCACCCGCGCAGCACCCGGCGCTGGGCGGCCGGGTGAAGGGACCGGAGGGCCTCCACCGAAAGTGTCATGGAAGTGTCGGATTGTGCAAGACAGACGGCTTTCAAAATAGGGGCGGTGAGGCTTTCGAGCCAGTCGTCTTCCGCCCGGGTCACCCGGGCAAAGCGCGCCAGAGCCTCTCGGATGCGGGGGTTGTAGTCTTTCGCAAGTGCCGGCAAAAGTTGAAGCCGGATGCGGTTGCGCAGGAAAACATTGTCCTGGTTGGTGGCGTCGGAAATGCAGTCCAGGCCGTTTGCCTTCAAATAGCTCAGAATGTCCTCTCTTTTTGTGTCGATCAGCGGCCGTACGATCCGGTTCTCCCTGACCGGCGGGATGCCGCCGGCCCCTCGGGCGCCGCTGCCCCGGATGAGAAACATCAGGGTCAACTCAACGTTATCGTCCTGCTGATGGCCGACAGCGATTTTGCTGAAATGATGCTGACGGGCTATGTGCGCCAGAAAATCATAGCGGGCGTGGCGCGCAGCCTCTTCCAGGCAAAGCCGGCGCTGCTGCTTCAGGCCCCGGACATCTGCCGTCCCCAGGAAAACCGGCAAATTGCAGCGGCGGGCCAAGTCGGCGACAAATCTGGCATCCCGGTCAGCCGCCTCGCCCCGCAAACCGTGATGAAGGTGCGCCACGCCCAGGCGCAGGCCATACTCCGGCGCCAACGCCAACAGGACATGCAGCAGGCAGATTGAATCGGCCCCGCCGGAAACCGCCACCAGCACCGACTCGCCGGTCTCAAAAAGGCCATGAGTGTCGATGGTATGCCTGGTATTTTGCAGAATCGTCCGGTTGAGGCTGGTTGGAGAGACTTCCATAGATCAGCTCGGCCCCCTTTTTATCCCTTAGCCGACCACGCCGATTGGTTTTGAAACGCGGCTGATATGGCTTTTGGGGCGCTTGACGGAACTTTGCGGGTTCCCGTCGACCAGGTTGGCGTCTCTTCAGGGCAGAGCCGTTGATTGCAATGTTTCCCAATAAAATCGGAAGCTATGATACAGCCGGGAAGAAGTCAACACAAAAGCCCCGGAAAAGCGCCGGGCTGTCTGCGCAGCCGGTCTCAGAAAAGCGGTCGCGCTTTTTCTCCTTGAAAAAGATCGCTTGGGTGGCTATTATTCGAATTGGTTGTGCTAGGTGGGGCGCTAGCGGTGTCCTGTACCCGAAATCCGCTTTACGCGGGGCTGAATTCCCTCTGAAGGGTTGCCGCCGGAATTTAGAACTCAGCCTGATCGGCCGCCACGCAACAGACGGTTACGAACCTCGTCAGGTCCGGAAGGAAGCAGCGATAAGTAATGCGGTCTGTGTCGTGGATCGATCCCGATTGTGGCGTCGGTTCTGGTTTTTCGGAAGTGATTCGACAGCGGGTGCACAACCGCTTCCCCTTTATTTAACCAGCGCTTTATGTCCGCTTTCAAACCCGCCGCCGGCTCTTTTTCGAAACAGTCCGAGGTCCCCTCCTTAAGTCGGCCGTACTCACTTTTCTTTTTATTTTCAGTCTGAAATAGCGTCCGGCGCGACGGCTTGACATCACTTTCTGCCGTCTTATCATTTGGCAACTCTTAATCAGGGGCGAGACCTGGGTATTGAGTGATAACGGATATCGCCCGGCAGAACCCGTCACCGGACGATCACCCGGATAAACAGGCTATACCTAAGCGGCCTTTTAAACTTTGCTATCTATTCTATAAGGAGACTCTTGCTTCTGATGACCGAAAAAGACAAAATTCGGAAATATGAAAAAACAGCGGAAGCGACCGCTGCAGACCCGTCACAGGAACAACTGGAAAGTTCACAGGACGAATCGTCCAACCAAAGCGACGGCCAGACTGCCGAGATCAACGGCGTAGTCGAACCCGAGGCCAAAGTCGAAGCTGCCCGACAGGAGGCGCAGCTCAACTACGATCGTTTCCTGAGGGTATCGGCGGAGTTCGACAACTACAAG
>JBAPYE010000345.1:0-6467 GCA_049284575.1 Desulfobacterales bacterium | reverse complement strand
GTGTTGTTGAGTTTGCTGAGTTTTTTGACCGGCCCATAGAGCATCAGGACCGCGCCCATGAAAGAAAAAAAGGTGCCGGGAGTGGAGGTGCCGGCGATCACCTTGGAGCCGCCATACCAGATGACGAAAGCGACGCCCACCCCGCCTAAAAACTCCATCAGCGGCGAGGAGAGCGCCTTTACCTTCACGGCTTTCATCTCCAGCCGGAACAGCTTGCGGGTCTTGCCGAAAAAGCGCCGCTTTTCGTGGGACTCCATGCCGAAGGCCTTGACGATCTTGTTGCCGGCAAAGGTCTCGTGCAAAAAGGCGTTGAGTTCGGCCCGGATCTCCTGGGTGCCGGTGGTCACCCGCCGCACCCGGCGACCCAGCCACACGATGGGGTAAAATGCCAGCGGCAGCACGACGAGCGCCGCGATGGCGCTTTTCCAGTCGCGATAAAAGATCACGCCGGTCAGGCCGATGATGGTGAACAGGTCCCGGATGGCGCCGGTGATGGCGGTGGACACCATGTCTTTGATGACGCTTACGTCGTTGGTGATGCGCGACATCAGGGTGCCGGTTTTTTCCGACTGGAAAAAGGAGATCGGCAGATCCTGAATCTTGTCGTACAGGTTGTTTCGAAGCTGGCGAATGACGTCGTGCCCGACCCAGCCCAGAAAATACTCCTGACCGAACATGGCCCCGCCCAGGACCAGGTAGATCAGGATCACGGCAAGGGGCACCACCTTGAGCATGGCGACGTTTTTGCTGATAAAGATGTCGTCCACCACCGGCTTGATCATAAAGGGGATGGCGGAATTGGCGCCTGCCATGAGCAGCATGAACAGCATGGCGAGCAGCAGTTTGAGCCAGTTGCCGCGAACCAGGGCGTAGAGCTGCCGATGGCGCTCGCTGAAAAGGGATTTGGAAAACGGTTTCATAGGGTGCTAAAGCGTGTGATGGCCGAAGGCGGCATCGGCCCGCTCCGTGATGCGGCATAGTTCCGCCTGCAGCAGGCTGGCATAGTGTGTTTCCTCCCCTTTGGCAAGCTCCGCCGGCACGCTCAACGGGTCGCCGAAAACGACCTTGCAGGGGGTCAGCGGCGCCGGCAGAATAAACCGGTCCCAACTGTTGAACACCTTGCGGTGGCGGGCGCTGTAGCTTACCGGCACGATCGGAAAACCGGTTTTCTTGGCCAGGGTGATGACTCCCGGCTGCACCCGGTGGCGCGGCCCCCGGGGACCGTCGGGAATCACCACCGCCGGGCGGCCGCTCTGCTTCATTTTGCGAATCATTCCCGAAAGCGCCCGCAGCCCCCCCCGGCTGGAAGATCCCCGCAGCGGTTCATGCCCCTGGCGCTGAAGGATCCGGGCGATGATCTCCCCGTCTTTCGAGCGGCTCACCAAAATGAGCGCATTTTCGCGCTGGAACAGATGGCTGATCAGGAGAATCCGTGAATGCCAAAAGGCCAGAATAACCCGCCGCGAGACACTCAAATGCCGGACCTTCGCATACCCCTCGACCTCGATCCGGGAGGCGCAAAAAATCAGGTCGATGAGCAGTTTGCCGAGAATGCCGACAAGGCGCCATTTGCATTCGGCTGCCCACTGACGGGCGCGTGGGGTCATCGGCTGGCCTCCCTGCCGGCCGCCCCCCGGTCAAAGCCCTCCGGTTTTTTCAGCAACGACAGGGCGATCGCCGCCACCCGCCCGGACGCCCCGTCGCCGCCCAGCAGCGAGCGGATGTTGATCAGTTCCCTCCGCAGGGTTGCCAGCCGCCGCGGATCGGCCAGCATCGCGGCTGCTGCCGCGGCGATGTTGGCCGGGTTGGCCTGGTCCTGAATCAGCTCGGGCACCAGTTCGCGGCCGGCGATAAGGTTCACCAGCGAAATATGCTTCACCCGGATCAGGGCCTTGCCGATGCGGTAGCTCAGCGGCGAGACCTTGTAGACGATCACCATGGGCATCCCGCCGATGGCGGCCTCCAGGGTGACCGTGCCGGAGGCGGCCAGCACCAGGTGGCAATCTCGCAGGATCGGCGCAATGCCGCCGGCAACCAATGCCACCGGCGCCCTGCCCGGAAAGCGCTGCAAAATGGCGCCGGCCTGCTCCCGGTTGACCGTCGGCGCCACGGAAACCAGAAAACGAATGGTTTTAAATTGATTTTCCAGCCGCCGTGCAGCCTGCAGCATGACGGGCAGCAGCCGCTGGATTTCGCCTTCACGCGAACCGGGCAGAAGGCCCACCACGGGCGAAGCGCCCAAACCGGCAGGGGGCTGCGGCAATGGTGCGCTGCCCCAGACGTCCAGCAGCGGATGACCCACGAAGGTCACCGGAACCCCATGGGACTGGTAGAAACTGGCTTCAAAGGGCAGGATAACGGCCATGTGGTCCACCCGCCGTTTGATGGTCCGCACCCGTCCCCGGCGCCAGGCCCAAATCTGGGGGCTCACATAGTAGAGCACCGGGACGCCGCATTTTTTGGCCATCCGGGCGACCCGCAGGTTGAAATCCGGAAAATCGATGAGAATCAGCAGGTCCGGCTGGAGGCCTTGCAACAGTTTTTTGGCAAGCCCCAGCGCCTGCCAGACAACCGGCAGTTTGGCCAGGACCTCGGTGATGCCGACCACCGCAAGCCGTGAGGCGTCCAGCAGGATGCGGACCCCTTGCGCCCGCAGGCGGTCTCCGCCGATGCCGCAGACAAACAGACCCGGCACCTCGCGCCGCAGGGCGCGCACCAGGTTGGCGCCGTGCAGGTCGCCGGAGGCCTCCCCGGCAACAATCATCACACATCGCGGATCCGGGGCAGCGTTCATGGCCGACCGATTGGGAGGGAGGGTCATTTGAAGTAGCGGCTGCTGGTGGACTGGATCTGTTCCATGATGTCCAGGGCAATCCGCAGGGCGTCACGCCCCATCTCAGCGGTCACCTCGGGCTCCTCGCGGCGCTTTACGGCCCTGACGAAGGATTTCAGCTCATCCTCGAGGGCGTCACCCTTGGTAAAACACAAATTCTGGATTTCCATTCCGGGAATAATACCCTCGGGGTGTTCACCGGTCTTTCGAATCACCGTGATGCCGTGGTTCGAAAAATCCACCGAAACATACGCATCGCGCTGAAACAGTCTGATTTTGCGCTCGTTTTTCATGGAAATGCGGCTGGCGGTGACATTTGCGACGCACCCGTTTTCAAATTCAAGCCTGGCGTTGGCGATATCGACCTCTGGGGAAATCACCGCTATGCCCGCCGCGCGAATGCCCCGGATCTCGGAGCGCACAAAGGTCGAGATGATGTCGATATCGTGAATCATCAGGTCCAGCACCACACTGACATCCGTCCCACGCCCCTTGAAAGTGGTGAGCCGGTGAGACTCGATGAACATCGGCGCGGTGACGATGTTTTCCAGGGCCGCCACGGCCGAGTTGAACCGTTCCAGGTGCCCCACCTGAATGAGCAGACCATGGGCGGCCGCATAGGCGATCAATTCGTCGGCCTGACGCAGGGTCGAGGTCATCGGTTTTTCGATCAGCAGATCGACGTTGTGCCGCAGAAAATCGAGGCTTACCGCGTGGTGCTCGGCGGTCGGCACCACGATGCTGGCGGCGTCGACTTTGTCGAGCAGCTCCCGGTGGCTGCCAAAGGCCTGCGTACCCAGGCGCTCGGCCAATTGACGCGCCCGCTGCAAATCGGTATCCACGACGCCGACCAAGTGCACATCGGGCATGCCGGCGTATTTTTCGGCGTGGAATTTTCCCAGATAGCCGACCCCGACAACCCCCACGCGCAGCTTGGCCATATGTGTCTTTCCTTTCTTCCCGGGGGAACCGGGCGCAACCCGTTCTCGCTAAGCGCCGCTGCGGGCGACAATCGCGATGCCGTGGCGGTCGGCCAGGGCGACCATCTCGTCGCGGTCGAACGCCACGGTCTTGCCGGCCTCCACCGCCAGCACCCGTGCCCCGGCGGTTTGCATGCTGCAAATGGTTTCAGCTCCGATCGCCGGCACGTCGAAGCGAAAATCCTGATTGGGTTTGCAGACCTTGACCACAACGGCGGTGCCCTTGCCCAACGGCCCGCCGCGCCGGATGGTGGCATCGGTGCCGTCGATGGCCTCCACGGCGAGAACCGATCCCCCGCCCACGACGATGCATTGGCCGATGTCCAGGCGTCCGATCTCTTTGGCCAGGCGCCAGCCCAGGGCGATGTCCTTTTCTTCACTGCGACTGGGCCGCCTGCGGGTCCAGCACCCTTCGGGGGCCAGAAGCTCCGGCAGCAGAAAAGTGGACGGTTGGATGCGCACCCCCTCTTTTTCGAGAAACGCCGCAAAGGCCCGCAGCAGATTATCGTCATGGGTATGGCGCATTCGGGCGGCCAGGGCAATGGCCTGGATGTCGGGGCGAATGTCGCTAAACAGGCGGGTCTTGCGCACGGCCCCCATCATGACGGCCTCGGAAACAGCGTTTTGCCGGAAAAACCGGACCAGGCGTTTGAGCTGCCCCAGGTGCAGCCACTCCAGCACGGCCACCGTTTCCGCCAGTGCGGGGTCGGCCTCGTTGACATACCCCACCGCATAAACCTGGTAACCCTTGGCGCTGGCGGCTTTTGAAAATATAAGGGGGAACTGACCGCTCCCCGCAATGAGTCCGATGCGTTGCATGCTGTCTGCGGCCCGGGACCCGCCGGCCTGGGCCGCCGGTCCCGCCCCTGAAACCGTCAGCGGGTGATTCCGCGATGCGAAGATTCGATGAACTTGACGAAGTTGACCACCTCGGGAACCTGGTCGACCTCGGCGCGAACCCGCTCCAGGGCCTCGTTGAGGGTCAACCCGATCCGGAAGATGACCCGATAGGCCTTCTTCAGCAGCAAAAGGGACTTTTCCGAAAAACCGTGTCGCCTGAGCCCCACCCGGTTCAACCCGTGCAGTTTGGCGCGGTCACCGGCGGCGATCACGTAAGGCGGCACATCCTTGACCACGGCGGATTTGCCGCCCACAAAGGCATATTCCCCGATCCGCACGAACTGGTGAATGGCCACCAGGCCGCCGATGGTGGCAAAGTCCCCGATGAGGATATGCCCGGCCAGGGTGGCGGCGTTGGCCAGCACCACACCGCTTCCCACCCGGCAGTCGTGCGCCACGTGGCTGTAAGCCATCAAGAGGCAATGATTACCCACTTCAGTCACCCCGCCGCCCTCGGCGGTGCCCCGGTGGACGGTGGTGAATTCCCGGATGATGGTGCCCCGCCCGATCTTGGCGTAGGTCTTCTGCCCCGCATACTTCATCGACTGCGGCGCCCCGCCCACGACCGCATGCGGAAAAATCCGACACTCCGGCCCGATGGTGGTGTGGGAATCCACGACGCTGTGAGACCCGATGGTCGTTCCGGCCCCGATGGCGGCATCCGCAGCCACGATGGCATAGGGGCCGATGTCGACATTGACGTCGATCTCCGCCTGGGAACTGACGATGGCGGTCTGATGAATCATGCCTTGTCTCCGAAACTGGCCAGGCATTCCGCCTCGGCCACGAGTGTTTCCGCCACCTCCGCCCGGCCGGCCATCTTGAAGGCATTGCCCCGCTGCCGCAGAAAGGTGACCCGGAAAATCAACTGGTCCCCGGGCACCACCGGTTTCCTGAATTTGACGTTGTTGAAGCCCATGAAATAAACTTCCTGCCCGCGGCGCTCGGGGGGCAGCGACTCGTAGGCCAGAATGCCGCCCGCCTGGGCCAGGGCCTCGACGATCAAGACCCCGGGCATGATCGGGTTGCCGGGAAAATGCCCCTGGAAAAAAGGTTCGTTGATGGTCACGTTTTTGAGGGCCACGACATACTCGCGCGGCACGATTTCAAGTACGCGGTCCACCAGGAGAAACGGGTAGCGATGGGGCAGGTATGCCATGACTTTCTGGATGGGGTAACCGTTCATTTTTCTTCCTCTAACGTTTTGAGACGCTTTTCAAGATCGGCCACGCGGCGCACCAGTTCCGGCAGGCGCGGCACCTCGCGAACCATCCGCAGCCAGGTGCGGTGCGCCATGGCGGGCAGCCCCGAGGAGACCACCTCACCGCCGGCGATGGATTTGCCGACGCCGGCCTGGGGTCCCACGGTCACGTTGTCGCCAAGGGTCAGGTGGCCGGCGATGCCGGCCTGCCCCGCCAGCACCGCATGCCTGCCAATCACGGTGCTGCCGGAAATCCCGACCTGGGCGACAATAACGGAATTTTCCCCGACCGTGACGTTGTGGGCGATGTGGACCAGGTTGTCGGTTTTGACCCCCTGTTGGATCCAGGTTTTGCCGAAGGTGGCGCGATCGATGGTGTTCAGGGCGCCGATTTCGCAGTCGTCGTCAATCTGAACGATACCGGTGTGGGGAATTTTACGGTAGCCGTCACCCTCCGGGGCAAACCCGAAGCCGTCGGCGCCGATGACCGACCCCGGGTTGAGGATGACCCGCTGCCCGATCCGGCAGCGCCGCATGATGGTGACGTTGGGGA
>JBAPYE010000344.1:0-4365 GCA_049284575.1 Desulfobacterales bacterium | reverse complement strand
GCCCTGGCCATCGCCGCCCTGCGACTCGGCGTAAACGACTATTTCAAAATCCCCTTCGACTACCCGGTTCTGCTGACCAGCATCCGCCGCCAGCTGCCTCCCCCACTCGCCTCCCACCCCGCGGCCGCCGACACCGCGCCCGTCCCCGAGCTGATCGGGGCGAGCCCCGCCATGGGAACCCTGAAAGACTTCCTGAGCAAGGTCGCGGCCGCCGACAGCACCGTTCTGGTGACCGGCGAAACCGGCACCGGCAAGGAGCTGGCAGCGGCCTTGATCCATCGCCAGAGCCGGCGCCGGCGTCGGCCCCTGGTCAGCGTCAACTGCGCGGCGCTGCCCGAGGGGCTGGTGGAAAGCGAGCTCTTCGGGCACACCCGCGGCGCCTTCACCGGCGCCGTGGCGGACCGCGCCGGGAAATTCGAACTGGCCGGCGGGGGCACCCTCTTTCTGGACGAAATCGGCGACATCAGCCTCCTCGCCCAGGCCAAGCTGCTGCGCACCATCGAGTTCAAGGAGATCTGTCCGGTCGGGGGCCGGCGCCCCGTTTCGCTGGACGTGCGCATCATCGCCGCTACCAACCAGGAACCCGAAGAGCTGGTGGCAGCCGGCCGATTCCGCAAAGACCTCTACTACCGGATCAACGTCGCCCGGGTCCACATCCCGCCCCTGCGCCAACGCCGGGAAGACATCCCGACCCTGGTGGCGCATTTCATCGCCGGCTTCAACCCGCGCTTCGGCCGCCGGGTGCAGGGTCTGACCAGCGAAGCCCTCGCCTGCCTGATGGTCTACGACTGGCCGGGCAACGTGCGCGAGCTGCGCAACCTGATCGAAGCCACCTTCATCAACCTGCCCCCGGACCGGATTGAGTTCATGAACCTGCCGGCGCCCTTTCGCCGTCAGATGGACGCCCTGCAGGCCCAGTCTGCCGCTACCCCCGATGAGCGCCGCCAGGTGGTGTCCGCCCTGATCGCCGCCGACTGGAACAAGAGCCGCGCCGCGCAGCGCCTGAAATGGTCCCGCATGACGCTCTACCGCAAAATCGAAAAGTTCCGCATCGTTCAGGACCGATGGCCAAAACGCTGACCCGGCCGATTGTCACACTGTCACATCAATCTGCACCCCCCGCCCCGGCATGTCATCCCCCGC
The DNA here is from genome assembly GCA_049284575.1 of Desulfobacterales bacterium. GTDB lineage: Bacteria > Desulfobacterota > Desulfobacteria > Desulfobacterales > JAABRJ01 > JAABRJ01. The sequence continues at coordinate 3,222 of JBAPYE010000344.1, read as the reverse complement.
AGCCAGTGCAGTCTTGGCGCTGCATTTTGTGTTCTGGCCTGCGCGCTGGATCGCCGCCACCGTCACACCCCTCGGGTGACAACCCGCACTCCGAGAGGGACCCCAAGCCCCCCCAATTGGTGGCAAAGTTATCATAATATCGGAATGTTAAACATAACGATGGCACGTTCTTGGCGGAGTGGCACCGCCTTTGCTGAAAACAGGCCGAGAGATGTCACGGGTGTTCACCCCCCCTCTTTCCAGCCTTACCCGGGTCAGGGAGACGACAGCATGGCCAGAGCACCAGCGCCGCGTATCGACGGGCGCTATGCCAATTACCTCTGCATTGGCCAGAACGCTTACGAATTCGTGCTGGATTTCGGTCAGCTCTTCCCGGAAAGCGAGGATTTCGAGCCCCATACGCGTATCATCACCGGGCCGGCCTACGCCAAGGGCTTCCTGGCGACCCTGCGGGAAGCCATTCAAGGCTATGAGCAGCGCCACGGGCCGATACCCGACGAGGCCGCGGACCCCGACGCCAACGCCTGAAACGAACGGCGGCCCCAACCCAGCGGTTTTTGACCGCGCCAGGATCCCGGCCAATGGCAGCCATCAACGCCGAAGCTCTCGAAGATCTCTCCGTCTCCCTTCAGGTTCTCCTGCCGGAGCCGCCCAGCGGTGTAACCACCGCTTTCAGCGTGCACCCGCGGCGGATCACCCCCACCGGTGTGGGGGGATACGTCGGGCACGACCCCAACCGCAGCGGGGACATCACCGGACGGCGCATCGAGGCCAGTGTGCGGCTCAGCGCCAGCGGCCGCAACCACGACGATCTGCAGGCGGCGATGGCGTCCGTCACCCTGGCCGTGCTGGGAGCCGAGCGCCAAACCCTGGCGACCCTCGGGTTCCTCAGCATTTCACAGGAGGAGACCGCCGTCGCCCCCGGCGCGGGCAACACCGAAACGGCGGAGATGACGTTCACCGTTCTCTACGAATATCTCAAACGCCCCGAGGCCGCCGAGGAAGTCATCAGCGAGATTCCCATTCATCTCGATCTGGAATGACCGGCCCGGCGGCTGCCGGCCGTGACCATTTTGACATCCTGCAGACGTCAGCAGATGGGGCCCTTTTTATCGGCAAGCACCACATACTGAGGAGGAAAGGAATATGGCAGAAGACCAATTCGGGGAACAGATCATACCGGGCACCTATATCCGGGTGCAAGCCGAAGCCCTGATCAGCGCGGGCGGGATCTCCTCCGGCAACATCGGCATTGTGGGTACGGCGAGCCAGGGGACCGGCAGCACCCGGACCCTCGCGGACTATGCGTCCGCCCAGGAGGTCTTCGGCGCCTACGACGCCTATTCCGGCGGCACGGGGACCCTCAACCTGCAGCGCGGGCTGGAGGTGCTCTTCCGCAACGGGGCGCGCAGCGTGTATGCCTACGGCCTGCCGGTGGGGGCCACCCCCCCCGACTACACCGCGGCCTTCAACGAACTGCTCAAGGACACCGTCAATATCCTGGTGGCCCCGGAGTTGTCCACCGACAACGCCAAGAGCGTCCTCGGCCTGGTGGACAGCGCCGAGAGCACCGGCAAGGACGTCATCGCCGTGATCGGCTCGGACCAGACAACGGCCGCCAATGTGATCGCCCAGGTGACCGAAAACAAGCGCTTCATCCTGTGCACCCCCGGCATCCGGGCCTATGACGCCGCCGCCGGGGCCGAGGTGACCCTCGGCGGGACCTACACGGCCGCGGCCGTGGCGGGGTTGATCAGCAGCCTGGCGGTTCAGACCAGCCCCACCAACAAGGTGCTTTCAGGCGTCACCCGGCTGGCCCAGCGCTTTTCGTACACCGACGCCGCCGCCCTGGTTTCCGGCGGCGTCCTGGCCCTCGAGGACCGCCGGGGGATTCGCGTGATCCGCGGCATCACCACGGACTCGGGCGCCTTCGGCCAGATCACCACCCGTCGAATCACCGATTTTGCCAAGGCCGGCATCCGCCAGGTCAGCAACCCGTTCATCGGCCGGCTGAACAACGAGCGGGTGCGCAAGGCCATGCAGGGCGCCATCGACGGTTTCCTGGCCACCATGCTGCAGGACGAGGCGCTGACCTACTACCAACTGGAGGTCACGGCCACCCGCCAGGACGAAATCGCCGGTCGTGCCATCGTCAACGTGGTGATGCAGCCCACGTTCAGCATTGACTACATCCGCGTAACGCTTTCGCTGCAGTAGGAGGAAACAAGATGGCAAACACGAGTGTGTTCACCGGAGCGGACGGATCCATCACCCTGTCCACCCCCGAAGGTCTGGAAGGCGAGAAGGCCCAGGAAGTGCTCACGGCCTATGACATGATTTCCGTGGGCCGCGTGCAGGACGTCAAAGTCCTGGTCAGCTCGGAGGTCAAGCCGTTTCACGAAATCGGCCAGCGCTACGCCACCGAACTGCGGCCGGGCAACGTGTCGATCGCCGGCACCATCGGCCGCGCCTACGTCAACGGCGCCATGCTGAAACTGCTCTTGGGCGAGGCCGCCGGCGGGCGCCCGGCCGCCAGCTGGGCCCAGCCGGCGTTCAACATCACCCTCATGCTCGAAAACGCGGCCACCCCCGGCACGCGCAACAGCGTGACCCTGCACGGGGTCAAAATCGACAGCTGGGAATACCACATGCCCGAAGACGATTTCGTCATGGAGTCGGTCGATTTCCAGGCCCTCTACATGACGGTCGCAGATGAGCCGTGATGCTGACCGCCGACGAACTGCTGGCCGGCAGCCGCCTGACCTTCGACATCGCGGTGCCCGCAGGGCTCCTCGCACCGGGCGGCGCTGACCTGCCGCAGGCCGGTCCGCAGCGGGTGCGCCTGCGCCCCCTGACCGTGCAGGACCTGCAGCTGGTCTCGCGCGCGGCGCGCGAAAACGACCAGCTGCTGGGGGCCCTGATGGTCCAACGCAGCCTGGTGGAGCCTGAAATCAGCGTGCCTGAGGCGGCCGCCATGCATGTCGGCCTGATGCAGTTCCTGCTGGAGGAGGTCAACCGCATCAGCGGCATCGCCCCCTCGAGCGAGGAGCTCGATGCCGCCGCGGCCAGCCCCCTGGCCCGTGCGGCCTTTATCCTCGCCCGGGAATTCGGCTGGACCCCCCAGGAGGTCAACGCCCTGACTCTCGGCCAGGTGCTGCTGCACCTGGAAATGCTCAAAGAAAGGCAGTCGGCATAATGGCCGAAGACCCTCGCAAGCACCTG
>JBAPYE010000343.1:0-2096 GCA_049284575.1 Desulfobacterales bacterium | reverse complement strand
CTTAATAATGTTTTAAAGTGAATTGCAATAAGGTGGAACACTCATTTTACTAGGTATAACCCCTATGTGTGAACATAGGAGAACGCGATCTGACATTGTCAGCTTATCAGAGGCGCCACGAGGCATTTCCATTAAAAGTCTGATCCTTCCCGTCGTTCAAGTTTCAACCCTATCTTTTTAGGGAACGGGGTGGTATGAAATCCCGAGATGAGAATTGCAGTATTTTTTCCCGAGACTCGGGAAAAAATACTGCAACCATCCGTACCACTTGCGATACCCTGATATCCATTTTCTTGCAGCTGGACCTCGGCAAATCTTTTTGCAGTGCGTCAGGGGACGGTCTGAATGCAAAGGGATATCCAAATTTAACACCGCACTCGAGGGTCTATGGGCCGAAGCTTTCAAGCCGACATCGCGAATCCGAATCATTTCATGATCACCTTGGAGCTTGTGCCCGGCGCCAGCTACCAGGGGCTGGCATTGGACACGGTCAACAAGATCGCGCAAGACGCACTGGACGACGGCAGGGTTTCAGCGGTGACAATCACGGACAACCCCGGCGGAAACCCGTCACTCAGTCCGGATGTCATCGGAAAGGAGATCGTTGACCGGGGCATGGACGTCATCGTGCATTTCACCTGCCGCGACTCCAACCGGGGCGGCATCGAAAGCCGTGCGCATGGGCATGCGCAACATCCTGGCCCTGACCGGAGACTATTCGGACCGAGGCTTCGGTGGGCAGGGTATGCCCGTTTTCGACATGGACTCAACCAGCCTGGTCTGTTTTCTCAAGATGCTGGAAGAACGCAACCGTCGCGAATCAGGACCTGATGAAACCTTCTGCACGGGTTGTGCCGTCTCGCCTTTCAAGAGCACCGAAGCGGAAACCTTTGCCGACAGAATCGCTAATCGGTGCACCGGACTTGTAAAACGGCCCGTTCGCCTTCTGCAGCGCGGGGACGCATTCAAAATAGGTAGTTGAACCGACGGAAATCAATTCAAGTATAACCATTTTGCATTCAACCGACCATACTCCTTTTCTATGCTTTCAACGTTCAGCGGGTGAACTAATGGAATTAAAGGGGGCGCTTTTTTTTAAAAAACGGAGGCAACTACTTTGTCTATAACTGAATATACCCTTCAAACCAATACGCAATGGGGGATTCACCCGATTGTCCAGAGTCGCCTCTGAGAAATAAACTTTAGACCGAGGGCGCCACGCGAGAATCGGCTTTGCGGCCGAAGCAAAAAGGCATCTCCTGGCTGTCGACGAAAACGATAAAGCTTCACTCAGGAAACATTCATGTCAGAAAAAAAAGACCATAACGGCGGAGGGCAGCGATCGAAACAAATACCGAACCGTGGCGCGGGACCGGAGCCCCCAGTGGAAGAACCGCCCAACGCTCCCCAAAAACCGCCTGTAAAAGAGCCCGAAAAACCGCCCAATGCTCCGCCGCCGCCGAGGAAGCCGCCTGTAAAGGAGCCGCCGAACCGGCCGCCAAAACCGCCGATGGAAGAACCGCCGCCTGAAGATCCCAACCGGACGCCGACCCTTCCTCCCCTAAGAAAGGCAGGTCGCTCGGTATGAATATCGCTTCCTATGGAAGTGATCTGGCTATGAAAGAGTCCATTTTTGGAATGTCGGGTCTGGAGAATAAGAAGGATGAGTAACGAGAAGACGATTTGGACAACGCGCCACATCGGGCGGTGGGTGCAGGCCGTTATATTCGACCTTGACGGCGTGGTCACCGACACGGCCGAGTCCCACGCCCGGGCCTGGAAGCAAATGTTCGATGACTATCTGGAGACCTTGGGTCAGCGAAAGGGTAGACCGTATCGCCGCTTCGATCGCGAGGAAGACTACCTGCGGTATGTGGATGGAAAGCCGCGTTACGATGGGGTGAGGAGCTTTCTGGAATCACGCGGCATCGAAATCGACACCGGATCTCCGGACGATCCGCCCCGGCGAGAAACGATCTGCGGACTCGGCAACCGCAAAAACGAGATCTACCAGGAATTTATCGACAAGGGCCTCGTCAAAGTCTTTCCGGCAGCGGTGCGACTCATCCGGCAGTTGAGATCGAAGAAAATAAAGA
>JBAPYE010000342.1:0-3582 GCA_049284575.1 Desulfobacterales bacterium | reverse complement strand
CAGGGGCCTCGGCGTACTGACCGCCCGGCTGCGGCGCACGGCCGCGCGCCATCGCGGCTCCTCGTGCTTGGCCACCTCGATGGGCTGGAAACCGCCGTCGCCGGCATCGCTGCGGGTCAAGCCCGAGACCAGCCAGGTGATGCTTTGCTTGTTTTCGAAGTAGTTGAAATGGCAGACAGCGGCGCCCTGGTCGAACTGAAAGCGCGCGCTTTTTTCCAGGCGCCGGATACCGCCGTACATGGAGCCGGTGTTGACCACCAGGTCGTGCTCGGCGCCGTAGAACCAGTCGGTGGCCAGCAGCTTGATTTGCCCCCAGAGGGTCTCGCCTTCGATATCGCCTGAGATCACCGCCAGATCGGCCCCCGTTTTGAGATGCGGGTGGTGGAGCAGGCGGGTGAGCGCCGAGCCCGGCATCATCGCCTCCAGGCCCGGCAGGGTTCGGGGGTCGGTGCGCTCCTTGACCACCGCCAGCAGAAAATCCACCGCATCCCCGAAAAACCCCTTGCCGCTGATAAAATCCAGCACCGACAACCACCGGTCCAGCCGCCCCGAAGCCAGGGTCGTGCCGCGCGCCGGACAGGCCACCCGCACGAAGCGGGTCACCGGGAACTTTTTGAGATCCACAAGGTCCCGCAGCTTTTCGAGCATGGCGCGGTCCTGCGCATAGGCCTCGTCTCGGGCCTTCTCGGATCTGGAATCAAGCGGCTTCAGGCCAAGCTGCCGGGCCATGGAGCGGTCGGATTGAAAGAGTTCCGCATAGTCGGTCTGGAGGGGATCGTTTTGCGTGTCGCGCTGGCCAAGGCAGAGCAACTCACCCACCAGGCCGCCACGGGAATGGCTGACCAGATGAAGCGGCGCGCCCTTCGGCAGAAGCTTGTCCAGGAGCCTCGCCAGTTCCAACGCATTCTGGATGGGGCTTTGGGTCAGCGAGCAATGTTCGTAGGCAAACACACGCTCACCGTATGTCTCCCCCAGGACCCTGCGGGCCTCCTTCCCCTGGGCGTTTTGATCTTCCCAGAGTTTCCCGAAACTCCCCCGGGTGCTGGATGCGGTGCCGTGGAGAAAGACCAGAATCGGCCCCTTGCCCTCGGCGATGGGTTTTGCGGCATCCAGCGGCAGAAGGGAGAACTCCCCCGTCATCTGGCAACGATAGAGCCCGGGGGGGTTGCCGCCCAGCTGCTTTGTCTCGAACTTGAGGCTGAGGGCATGCGCGGTTTTACCGGCCAGATCGATGCCGAAAAAATCCAATACCCGGATGCCCAGCTTCAACCAGCCGCGCTCGCTGCGCTGCCGGATACCGGTGGGCTCCCGCAGGGTGATCTCCCAGGCAGCCTCGCCGCCCCGGCCGAGGACCCGGGTGCCGTGCTCGCCGATGAGGTCATCCGCCCGGGTCCAGAGGACGAAGCCGTTGTCGAGCTCCACCCGGACCACTTCATCCGCCTGAACCACCATTTCGCCGGCCCCGGATTCCCGCAAGCCCCGCGGCAGCAGCCGCCGGTTGGAGGAAATGGTGACATCCCGGGTGGTGAGACCTTCGGTGGCGCCTTCCAGGCCGGCCACATGAAATGATTTGGCAGTGGTCATGGCGCACGCTCCTGTTTTTATGGGGTTCTCAAAAGAAATGCCCGACCCGCCCCGGCCGGGAGGCCTTCCGCACCGCCGGCGGCATGAGGACGATCCGGGCGCCATTATCGATGGCTAGGATACCTTTTCAGCCGTCCATCCGAACGGATGGTTGGACCACCAAGTGATCCCCGAGATGCGCGACAGTGTCCAGGTATGCACGTAACCGACGAACTTCTGGTTATTGGCGGCTGAAAACGCAATGGTTATCTCGACCTTGTAATCGGTGCGTTTCGATCCGGCTCCCAACTGGTTGGGATCGAAACCACCCAACGTCCCCGAAAAGGGGTAGCTCTTGTTGTCACTGCCGACGTAAGTCCCCGAGATGCTCCAAACCGGCGCTGCATAGGGCCCGGATGTCGCCACGTGATAGTTCCAGATCCGGGTGACTTTCAGCGTTCCCCTCCAACCGTCGTGGTCCATCGACCAGTCGCCTCTCAGCCACTCGGCGTTGCTCGCAACATCGGCGGTCGGGTCCCCGAACAGGTTGTACATCACGGTGTTGTCCAAGTGATAGCTGGAGGTTCCGTGGTTGAGCACCATCTTGGTCTTGGCATAACGGATAATGGCGGCCGGCGTTTGGCACTTTCCGGTCATCACGGCATCGAACATGTACTTGGCGAAGTCGTTGTTGGGGTATGTCCAGGAGTTGCGCGAGGAGGCGAAAACCGAAACCGCCTTGCGGTTGCGGATAAATGATTCCGTGATCGTTTCCAGACTGTTGTCATCCACCCAGCCGTTTTGGCAGCAGACACTCAAGACAAACGGGGGGCAGGCGCCATTGGTGAGGCCGGCAACGTCGGTGCTGTTAAGGCCGTTGCTGGAAGACCACGCGGTTTTCGATCCGTGGCCGCGGTAGAGGGCGATCACAACTCCGCTGTTCATGGTCGTTACGACATCGCTCTTGGAGGTGTTCTTGGCGTAGCGTTTGATGGCGACGTAGCGCTTGTTGATGCTGTTGTATATTTCGTCACAGGTGTTTTCGTATGTGGCGGATTGGTATGCGCAGAGCATGACCCTGTTTTGCCAGCCGCCCCAGTCGCCCTTTCTATATCCCCCGTAGCGGACGAGGTGCTCGCAGACAGTTTTAAGTTGGGCGGCGTTGGAGGTCGGAATGCGGGAGACCGTCAGTTCGGGGGCCAGATCTCCGGAGAGGTCGGCATAAAAATGATCCGAGGCGTATGTATTCCCGCCCCGGTTGTAGATGTGGATGGGGATGATGTCGGTGTCGCCCGCCAGCACGACAAAACGCGGGGGGACCCGCCAGTTGGCCGTTGCCCAGGCAATGAAGGCCTTGATGGACTCCTTCAAACCGGTGCTCGGGAATTCTCTTTGAATGTCATCGGTCAGCGCCACCTTGGCGTAGTACGGCCACCCGGTCTTTGCCGTCAGCAGCGGCTCTACCGCGGTTTCCAGCGCCCGCGTCGTTACGATCACGTACTCTGCGATGAGGCCGGCCACCTTCAGTTTGGGACGCAGAAGAGTCGGTACACCGATGACGACCGGGGTCGGGGCGAGCGGCCCTGGCGCAACGATCGTTGCAGCGCCGGTCGGGTCGGAAACATCGTCTTCGGTCTCCTCGAGGAGGGAGATCCCCCGGCGTCTTGGGGATGCGGGATCCGCATCCGCCTCCAGTTCTTCGATCACCTCCCGATCCAGCCCCTCGAAATCCTCCACCCGTGAGGAATAGTCCGTCTGTTCGTCCAGCAGGTCCAGGCCCAGGATCAGGTCCGCTTCCGGCATTTCACGCGGCTTTCGCCCCGGATCTCGGTCGGCGCCGGGCGGGGTTCGATACGACACTTCAAGAACCAGAGACTGAACAATCTCCATTTGCCGTGACACGGGCCGGTACTGACCCAAATAGATCAGGATATGGGCCACTTTCACACCCGATATGGTTTTAAGGCCCAGGAAATCGAAGTCACGACCGGGATAGGGGTCGTCCGACTCGTAGATCGC
>JBAPYE010000341.1:0-1882 GCA_049284575.1 Desulfobacterales bacterium | reverse complement strand
TCATAACCTTAAAGGAGAGAGCTATGGACCTGAAAAACTACTTCGAGAACACCACGGGCGTCGGGGTCCTTTCGACCGCCGACAGCGCCGGCAAGGTCGATGCCGCGATCTATGCCCGGCCCCATATTCTAGACGACGGCTCATGGGCCTTTATCATGCGGGACCGTCTCACCCATCACAACCTGCAGACCAACCCCCACGCCGCGTTTCTCTTCAAGGAGGACAGCCCCGGCTACCGGGGAAAGCGCTTTTTTCTGACCAAAACGCGCGAGGAGGAAGACAGCGAACTGTTGCAGACGCTTCGCAGACGCCAGTACCCGGGTGACGAAAACGCGACCCGCTTTCTGGTGATATTCAAGGTCGAGCAGGAACTGCCCTTGGTCGGCGCCCCTAAATGAGCCCCGGGGGTGCCCCCGTTTCCAACCCCAGAAGTCAACCCACGGGATAGCGGCATGCAGGACAGCTCAGAAATCCGCGCCCTGCTGAGGGCGCTTTTCGACGATCAGCGCCTGGCGGTGCTGGCCACCCACCAGGACGGTCAGCCCTATGCCACCCTGGTGGCCTTCGGCGCCGACGACGATCTCGCCACCCTTTATTTCGCCACCCCCCGGGCCACCCGCAAGTTCGCCAACCTGAGCGCCGACCCGCGGGTGGCCCTGCTGATCAACAACAGCGTCAATCAGGCCGAAGACATCCACCGCGCCATGGCTGCCACCGCCACCGGCCGGGCGGTCGAGCTTGAAGGGCCCCAGCGCACAGTCTATGAGGCGCGCTACATTGCCCGGCACCCGCACCTCGAGGAGTTCGTGCGCTCACCGTCCTGCGCCCTGATCGCAGTCACGGTAGCGCGCTACGTGCTGGTGCGCAGCTTTCAAACCGTGCTGGAGCTGCGGATAAGGCCATGAAATGGATCGTTCCCCTGGAAACGGCGAGTACCAAGGACCGTCCCCGCATCGGCGGCAAGGGCTATGCCCTCTACCGCCTACAATCGGAAGGGTTCCCGGTCCCGCCGGCGGTGTGCGCCACCACGGCGCTCTATCGTGCCTACCTGCGTCGAACCGGGGTCGGGGAACGGATCCTGATGGAACTCAACCGCAAGAGTTTCAAAGACCTGCGCTGGGAGGAAATCTGGGACAGCGCCCTGCGGATCCGCAACCAGTTCCTGCGCAAGGCCCTGCCGGCAGAATTGGGCGAACCCGTCAAAGCGGTCCTGGGGGAGCGTTTCGGGGATTCGCCCGTGGTGGTTCGCTCGTCCGCACCGGAAGAGGACGCGGCGGCGGTGTCGTTTGCCGGCCTGCACGAATCTTTTGTGAACGTTCGCGGCCCCGAGGCCATTCTCGAGAGCATCCGCAAGGTGTGGGCCTCGCTGTGGTCGGACGCGGCCCTGCTCTACCGTCAGGAACTCAAGCTCGGTGTGGACAAAAGCGCCATGGCCGTCGTGGTGCAGCAAATGGTGAACGGGCGCGTTTCGGGAGTGGCTTTCAGCCACAACCCGGTCAACGCCGCCCAGGGGGTGGTGGAGGCGGTCCACGGCCTGAACCAGGGGCTGGTGGACGGCGCGGTCGCACCGGACCGCTGGCTGATCGACCGGCAGCGGCGCCAGATCGCCGGTCACACACCGGCCGAGCGGCGTGAATGGACGGTCACCGACCCGGGGGGTGTGCGCCTGGAGACGCTGCCGGCGACCCTGCAGCCAAAAGCGCCCCTGACCCCGGCTGAAGTGCTGCAAGTCTTCGACTTGGCACTGTCGTCGTTGGCCTATTTCCAGACTCCTCAGGATGTGGAGTGGACGTTTGCGAAACGCGACCTCTACCTGCTGCAGTCGCGGCCGATCACCAGCAGCCGGGAGGCCGCCGAGGGTGACCAGCGCGGCTGGTACCTC
>JBAPYE010000340.1:0-5667 GCA_049284575.1 Desulfobacterales bacterium | reverse complement strand
GATCCGACCTGCGGCCCCGGCCGCATCTTATATAACCCCGGGCGGCCGATTGCCTTCGGCGCCCACGGGTGGCCGCGGGCCCTGCCGGGGCTTCCCCAGGAAAGCAACTTCCGGGGCCACAGCTTTGCCGCCGCTCACGTGACAGCCGAGGTGGCGCGGCTGTTGGCAGACAACCCCAGCGGCGGCCCCGATTGGGTCCGGCTGCAGCTGATCCGCGCGGCCGCCAGCTAAAGGCCGCGTCAAGAGACCCCCATTCTGCCGGTCTGCTGGCCGGTCTTGCGCGCAACATCCACTGGCATATATTAAGAATTGTAGCGGTTGAAAGACGATTTGCACAGGATGTTCACAAGGTTCGTGGCCAGTTTGACGGTCACAGACAACCCGCTGGGAGCGAAAAGCTATGGAATTAAAAATTGTTCTCGAGCCCAGTGATGAGGGCGGTTTTACAGTTTATGTGCCAATCCTCCCAGGTTGCATCAGTGAAGGGGACAATAGAGAAGAGGCCATTGTGAATATCAAAGAAGCCATTGAATTGTACTTGGAATCCGTGGACAGCCAGGGCCGAGAAGTTTTGAGAAGCCAAGTGTTGAAAATTTGAGGTTTTTTTAAAGGACAGTTGAAACCCTGGCTACCCTTGACCGCAGCGTTGGGCGACTTGGCAGTTGAGCAGTTCATAGCTTGAGTAATTGGCAGTTCAAGCAACATGAAGCCAAGGAGGTCACTATGGAAAGATACTTTTATCGACGGGGCGAGAGAGTCCCGGTGTCTGAAATTGAGGGCGTGCTGGCAGTTCAGGTGGACCCAGTCTCGCGCGGGGCTGTCAGGGCTGACGCGTTCGGGCAAGCGGTTGAAGCCACCCGGGAGGTCGGGTTTACGATCAATGCCCCCACCGAGGAGCTTGAGGCTCTCGCATCTGCCGGCTGGGACTTTGTACAGCCATCACGTGCATTCGCTAAGTCTGTGCGATCCGCGCAGGATCGGCCTGCCGAGGTGCAGGAGGTCGGGCAAGTCTATCAGCAGGAAGATGGACATATCCTGATCGGCAGCCGCAACCTGATCGTGCAGTTGTCGCCGGAGTTTTCGGAGGCGGCGGCCCGGCGTGAACTGAAAAAGCGAAAGCTCAGGATTGTGCGGCGTTTGGCCTTCGCCCCCAACCAGTTCCAGGTCGAGGTTGCGCCCGGTGACGATCCCCTGACCGTTGCAAACACCTTGCAGGAGAGCGATGTTGCCGTCGCGGCCGAACCCGAGTTCATCGAGTACATCGGCCAGCGACTCACACCCGCCGACCCGACTTACGGCCAGCAGTGGCATCTCAACAACACAGGGGGCAGTGGAGGGGTCGCTGGAGCCGACATCGCGGCCGAGCGCGCCTGGGATTTCACCCTGGGCCGAGGGATTCGCGTTGCCGTCATTGACAACGGTTTCGATGTCAGGCATCTGGATCTGGCTGCAGCGATCGTTGCGGAATCCGGCTTCTTCGATGCAACCGGCACGTTCCGTCAGACCTTGACGAACTATCCGGACAACGATCACGGCACGTTCTGTGCCGGCATGGTTGCGGCACGCCACAACAATGGAAGGGACGGCTGCGGATCTGCGCCGGAATGCGAGTTGATGCTTCTGGCGTCGCGGGGCGATCAGGTTGGAACGCAGGCGACTCTGGCGCGTGCGGTCGCTTATGCGGCTGATCCCCGCTTGGAGGTTGCCGGGTCAGGTGTGGCAGCGGGCGCAGACGTGATCGTCTCGAGCCTTGGGCCCAATGGCGCCAACTGGGCCTTGACCACCGTGCTCGAGAACGCAATCCTGTTCGCCACACGCCAGGGCCGCCGAGGCCGCGGTACGTCGATCTTCTGGGCGAGCAGCAATGGCAACAACGTTGACATTGGGCTCGATCAAGTGGTCTCTCACCCCAACGTGATCACTGTTGGCAGGTCGCGCCGCAACGACCGCGAGGACAACTCTGCGCGCGGGCGGCAACTGGATTTTCTCGCGCCCGGAATTTAAGGGACGTCCATTCATTTATAAGTCTGCCATTTGGGTGCGACCAGAAGTGGTATAGTGAATGTGGGGGAGGAGCAATCAAACTTATAAAGCAATGGACGCATATCACATCCAAGATGCCTGCAAAAATGCTGGAATCAGCATCGAGGCCCATCGATCTGGCAGCCGGGTTGGGGTGCTGCCCGGGCTTCGGCGGGAATTGGCCCATCTTCTCGTTCTGGAGTTGGGCCTCACCCGTGCCGAAGCCGCCCACAGACTTGGAGTGGACACCTCGGGGGTCGCGCAAATTCTCCGTCTGATGAATTAGTACCCTTTGTCAACAACGTCCCGTAATTTAGATATTGCAATGCGCAGCAACTTCCTATTTCCTTTTCAAGAGTTTCAGCAACTCCGCCACCGGGTGGGTGTTGACGACGTCGTCCTTGGTCAACCAGCCGCGGCGGGCTTGGTAGATGCCGTATTTCATGTTTCCCAATGCCTTGGTGCTGTGGGCATCCGTGGAGATCGCCACCTTCAACCCCATGTCCCGCGCCATGCGGCAGTGATGATCGTTCAGATCGAGGCGGTCGGGATGGGCGTTGAGTTCAAGGATGCAGCCTCTTTCCAGGGCCGCCTTCATGATCTTCTCCATGTCCACCCCGTAGGCTTCGCGTTCATTGATGAGACGGCCGGTGGGATGGCCGAGAATGGTGAAATGGGGATTGTCCATGGCGCGAATGATGCGTTTCGTCTGTTTCTCGCTGGAGAGGTTGAATTTGGAATGGACCGAGCAGACCGCCAGATCGAGCTTTCCAAGAACCGCATCCGGCAGGTCCAGGGAGCCGTCTGCGAGGATATCCACCTCGATTCCTTTGAGAATGCGGAATCCCGGATATTCGCCGCTGAGTTTGTCGATCTCCTCGATCTGCCGTTCCAGCTGTTTGCGGTCGAATCCTCTGGCGACACGCAGCGCCTGGCTGTGTTCGGTGATGGCCAGATAGCTGTAGCCGAGGTCCCGCGCCGCCGCCACCATCTCCCTGAGGGAAGAATGCCCGTCGGTGGCATGGGTGTGCGCGTGCAGATCGCCGCGGATGTCCTCCCGGAGGATGAGACGGGGGAGCTTGGCCTTCTGCGCAGCCTCGATCTCGCCGCGATTCTCCCGCAGTTCCGAAGCGATGTAGGGGAGGTCCACGGCAGCGTAAACCTCCTCCTCGCTGGCCCCGGCAATCCGCTCGCCGTCCCCGTCATGGCCCTGGAACACCCCGTATTCGTTGATTTTGAGATCCTTTTTGACGGCGATCTTGCGGATGGCGATATTGTGTTCCTTGGAGCCGGTGAAGTAGTGGAGGGCGGCGCCGTAACTGACTTCCGGCACCACCCGCAGATCCACCTGGAGCCCGCTTCGCAGCCGCACCGCTGATTTGGTTTTGCCCTTGGCGATCACCTCGGCCACGTCTTCGAAGCCGGTGAAACGGTCCATTACCGGGCTGTCTTTTTTACACGTTACCAGGATATCCAGGTCACCCACGGTTTCCTTCCGACGCCGGTAGCTGCCGGCCACCGTCACCCGGTTGACGCCCTCGATTCCTTCCAGAAAGGATTTCAAGGAGTCCACCACCTGCTCCGCTTCCGCGAGTTTGGTCCGTTTCTCGGCCCCTTTTCGTCGCTGGAGCTCTTTGAGGATATGGTCCTCGGTTTTTTCCCCGAACCCTTCCAGATCACGAATCTGCCCCTGCCGGGCCGCTTCGGCCAGATCCTCCAGGTCTTTGATGCCAAGGTTTTTGTGGAGAGCCGCCACCCGTTTCGGTCCGAGCTGGGTGATCTTCATCAATTCCGACAAGCCTTGCGGGACCTCTTGCTGAAGATCCGTGAGCATTTTCAGGCTGCCGGTCGCGACGATTTCGGTGATCTTGCCGGCCAGAACCTTGCCGATGCCGCTGATTTCGGAAAGGTCTTCGCCCTTCTCGATCATCGCCGCCACGCTTTGGGGCTGGTCCTCGACGGTACGTGCGGCATGGCGGTAAGCCCGCACCCGGAACGGGTTGGCACCGCTGATTTCGAGCAGGTCTGCAATCTGGTTGAAAATGCGTGCGATGTCCGAATTGTGAATCGGCATGACAAAAACCTCTGCAGAAAGGCTGCCTGCACTGGAATTTTCCAGCCCTTGTCAACCTTGGCTGAAAAGCGCTAAAGGGGGATATAACAAAGGGATGTCGCCCGCAGGTGAGGCGAGAAGCCTTCAGTGGAAAGGAGAAACATTATGAAAGCGGATCGTGTTTCCCCCGTGATGGGGTGGGTACTTCTTGTCGTGTTCCCGTTGTCGGTGGCCGCGCAAAACATCGAGGTCACTCCCATCACCTTCGCGCCGGGGACTTCTTCGGCCACGGTCAAGGGCGCCATCAGCGGGGATCGGATCGTCGATTACACGCTGCACGCCAAAGCCGGCCAGACCATGAAAGTCGGGCTTAAAACCAGCCACGCGAGCAACTACTTCAACGTTCTGCCGCCCGGTTCGGAAGCCGCGTTGTTCAACGGATCAGTGTCGGGCAACGACTGGAGCGGAACCCTGCCGGTGGACGGCGAATACACGCTGCGGGTCTACCTGATGCGCAGCGCCGCGCGCCGCAACGAGACCGCCCACTACACCTTGACGGTGGGCATTACGGGCAGCGCGGATGCCAAAGTGGCGGGAACGCCCTACCACGCCACCGGCATGGTGCCCTGCTCCATCGGCACGGATCCGAAAGCTTCGGCCCAATGTTCGTTCGGCGTCATCCGCAGCGCCCCGGGCCACGCCGAGGTGCATCTGGCCTCCCCCGGCTTCGACGTCACGTTGCACAAGGACGACCTGCGCATCCTCATATTCGCCGACAGCGAGGTGACAAGCCCCGATCCCGAGGCCAGGGCGACATCCGAGAAGCAGGGCGACACCTGGTCGATCGGCGTCAACGATTTTTATTTCTACCTCATCCCGGAGGCGGTGATCTCCGGCGGCTGATGGGTTGCAATGGGGCGCATGGGGCAAAACTCTCCGGCTTGGGACTGTCGGCGGTCAATCGATCACGGCGTTTTTTGGGGTTTCAACCAGCTATCCCCCAGTTCCCGGCGCACGGCCTCGCGAACTTTCTGGGGGTATTCCGGGGACATGTAGAAGACACCCTCCAACTCTGCAGGGCTCAGACCACGGCGATAGGGCGGGGCGTTGGTGCGCAAGAGCAAAATGATGTCGCTGCTGGCCCATGGGTGGCGATACCAGTAGTGATGGCCGATGATATCGAAGCCGCGCCCTTCCTGTCTCAGCGAAAGATCGACGACCTCAAAATTGGCGACCCCCTGGGATTCAATCAACTGCAGTTCCCACAATCCCGCGGACTCCACGCCGATCCGGGCCCCACCGCCCATGTAATTTTCCGCGGCCAGCAATGCGGGGTCATGATCCGAAACGGTCACCACCACCTGTTGGGACAAATCGCTGATCGCGGGAAGCCGCTGATGAAACGTCTCGATGGGAACATCGGCGGCGGCAAAAATCACCGCGCCCAGGCGGAAAGTCTGTCGCAGATCATCCCGGCTGAGGGTCGGATAGGCTGAACGCAGCTCGTAGAGGGCCTTGGATGCTACCCGGCCCCCGGCGCTGTAAGAGAGCAAATTGATGTGCTCTGCGGTCGTGTGCGCAGCCAGAAATTC
>JBAPYE010000339.1:0-1891 GCA_049284575.1 Desulfobacterales bacterium | reverse complement strand
CTTTGGTGTTTTCCCGTTGCCCGTCGCCGTCGGCTGAAGGCCCGGTTATCTCTTTGCGGGTTTTTTGCCGCCGCTTTCGCTGCTTGAAGCTTCCTTGACGTAACTGCCGAAACTGTCCATCAGTTTCTGAAACTGCTCGTTCTGGCGGCTGACCAGCTCCTTGAAGTTTTCCACCACGGCCGTCTGGCCGGAATCCTGTTGGCCCAGAAGATCCCGCAGGCGCTGGATGGTCTTGATCTGTTCCGCGTTTTCCTTCTTCAGCGCCTCGTATTTTTCCAGCAGCGCCAGATGTTCGCTCAGGGGAATGACCCCCATCAGTGAGAAATAGGCATTCAGCGATTCCTTGAACTCGCGTGTTGCCTTGTGCCAGGTCTGCTGATAATCCGGCGTGCTCTCCGGTGGTTTCTGGAGGCCGTAGGCCTTGCGAAAGAGGGTCGAAAGCTCCTCAAAGCCCTTGAATCCCTGCTGCATCCACTGGGTTAAATCATCCAATTGTTGCTGCCCCTTGGCCGCGTTGATCAGAAAATTTCCCCAGAATTCCAGGAAGTGTCGGTCCATTTATATCCCCCGGGGTGTGGCTTTGGGTCAGGTTTTGGGTGGCTTGGCGGCACTGGCCTCCAGCTTGGCAATCGCCTTCTGCTGAAGGGTTATTTCCTTTTTCTTTGCCGCCAGCTCAGTCTTTTGATCGGCAAGGGTTTTGTTCAGCTGGGTGATGGTCCGCGTTTGGGCTTTGATCTCGCGGTCCTTGTCGGCGGCCAGGGTCTTAAAGGCTTCGGCCTGGTTCTCGAGTTCATTGTTGCGGGTCATCAGGGTTTCATAGTCGTTTTTGGGGACCCAGCCCAACAGGCCCAAGTAGCTTGCGGCGCTGCGTTGGCAGATTTCGAAGGCATCCCGATACAGACGCAGATACTCGTCGGAGGAGGACCAGGGGGTGAGGACCATGCCTTTTTCGAGGGACGTGAAAAATGTTTCAAACCCGCTCAGCCCCTGGGAGATGGTTTCTTCCATATTCGTCAGGTCGTAAGTGGGTATGTAAGGCTCCCAGAAAAAGGATTCCCATTTGAAGGGCGCTTGGGGTGACATGAGGCTCTCCTTGCAGCCGGGATCGTCCCCGGCATGGCCTGAAGCCCTCCGGCAGACAACCCCAACACCTGCAGGTATTGTGCATGTCTGGCTCGCCGACGGCTTCGGGCGTGATTTCGTTCAGGTGCGAAAAAACAGTTTGGAAAATGGGCGTCCCGCAGCGGCAGTCAGGCTGCCGCTGCGCAGACCGCCTGCGGGGTCGAGGTGCGGAAGGTCCGCGCGGCGAAATCGCCGTTTGGCGGGCTCCCGTTGCCTGCCGCGGGTTTTAGTTGGTGCCGGAAAAAAACGATTCCACTTTTTGGAAATTTTCGTCTACCACTTTTTTAAAATCCTCACGCCCCTTCTTGTAAGCCTTGACCCACTCGTTGATGGCTTCCTTGCCATCTTCCGGCAGCCAGGTGGCCTGCTCCATCAGCGTGTTGGCGGCCCGCTCGGATTGCTCCTGGAGCATCAGTATGGCATTGAAGGTGTTGTCAAAAGTGGCCTTGTTGAAATCGATCATCTGTTTGAGAATCTGCTTTTGATCCATCGTTTCTCCTCCTTAATGGTTGAGTGGAGGGGGTAAAGGCCGCGGCCAGCCCACCCTGCGAGTCTTTTGGCCCGCCTTGCGCGCTGCATCCACCGGCACAAATCCGGGCCGGTGAATGGGCCTTGCAGACGAACCAAAATCCAGCGCAATCTTGTGTGATTATCTTGTGCCGCGAGCCTTAGCGGGTTTCGCCAGCCGGTTCGGCCGGGGTGAAAAAATCTTCGATGGTGCTGAAGTTCTTGTCGATCGTGTTTTTGATCTCCTCACGCCCCTTTTTGC
>JBAPYE010000338.1:0-9589 GCA_049284575.1 Desulfobacterales bacterium | reverse complement strand
GGCGCTGCCGCGGCCGTAGGCCCCGCCCCCAGCGTAAGCGTTTTTGTGCTCGGGGGCGGCCGTTATGACGCTGCAGACGGTTTCAACGGCGTTGTAGCCCAGCAGCGCGTTGACTTCCCTGAAAAGGGCGACGCCGGCCTTGACCCGCAGGTGTTCGGGAAGGGCGATAATGGTTTCGCTCTTTTCCGGACAGGTCAGATGCAGCAGTGCCTGGCAGTTGCCGTGGTGTTTGCGCAGGATTTTCTGCAGCTCTTGCAGCACCGGTCTCGCGGTGCGGGTGGCGTCCAGGCGCAGGTGGATCTTGGCGGTCCAGGTTTCCTCGGCTTTCTCCATCGGGATGACGGCGTCGGCCTTGATCTTGAGCGACTTGTCGTCTTTTTGCAGGGCGCCCTGAACCAGGACCGGGTTGTCCTCGAAGAGCAGGGCTTCGACATCGCTGTACAGGG
Organism: Desulfobacterales bacterium; assembly: GCA_049284575.1. GTDB lineage: Bacteria > Desulfobacterota > Desulfobacteria > Desulfobacterales > JAABRJ01 > JAABRJ01. The sequence continues at coordinate 9,143 of JBAPYE010000338.1, read as the reverse complement.
ATGAAAAAACGATCACCTCAACCGAGCCCTGGATGTCCTCCACCGTAACGAACGCCATGGGGTCCCCCTTCTTGGTGCGGATGCTCTTGACGCTGCTGACGGTTCCGCCGATTCTGACAGCATCGCCGTCCTGGCGCTCTTTCAGGGAGATGGCGTTGGCGTTGGTGAATTTCTCCAACACGTCCTCGTAGCGCTGCAGCGGGTGACCGGTGATGTAGAACCCGAGCGCCTCTTTTTCGTTGGCCAGCCGCTCCCGCTCCTCCCACTCGGGGAGCTGGGGCAGCGACGGGGTGTTGACCACCGACGGGCTGCTGCCCATGTCAAAGAGCCCCATCTGGGGGTCGGCCCTTTCCCGCTGAACCCGCTGCCCGTAGTCCAGGGCATCCTCCAGCGCCGCGAAAAGCCGGCTGCGGGGCTCGCCGCTGGAATCGAACGCCCCGCACTTGATCAGGCTCTCCAGCACGCGCTTGTTGACCTTGCGCAGATCCACCCGTTCACAGAAATCGAACAGCGAGGTGAAGGGGCCGTTTTGGCGCTCGGCGATGATGACGTCGATGGCGCCTTCGCCCACGTTTTTGACGGCCACCAGCCCAAAGAGGATCTCGTTGCCCTTGACGGTGAAGACCTTGTGGCTTTCGTTGATGTCCGGCGGCTGGACCGGGATGTTGTGGCTGCGGCACTCGGCGATGAACTTGATCACCCCGTCGGAGGAGTGCATTTCACTGGTCAGCAGGGCCGCCATGAAGGCCACCGGGAAATGGGCTTTGAGGTAGGCGGTCTGGTAGGTGATCAGGGCGTAGGCGGCGGAGTGTGACTTGTTGAAGCCGTAGCCGCCGAATTTTTCCATCAGGTCGAAAATTTCCTTGGCGGTGTCCGCCGGGACGTCCTTTTCAACGGCGCCCTTCATGAAGCGGTCGCGCTGCTGGGCCATGATGGCGGCGATCTTTTTGCCCATGGCCTTGCGCAGGCCGTCGGCTTCGGCCATGGAGTAGCTGGCCAGTTCGCTGGCGATTTTCATCACCTGCTCCTGGTAGACGATCACCCCGTAGGTTTCCCGCAGGATCGGTTCCAGGGCCGGATGCAGGTAGGTCACCCGTTTGCGGCCGTGCTTGCGTTCGACGTAGTCATCGATCATGCCGCTTTCCATCGGGCCGGGGCGGTAGAGGGCCACCAGGGCGACGATGTCGCTGAAGCATTCCGGCTTGAGCCGCACCAACAGGTCTTTCATGCCGGCGCTTTCCAGCTGAAAAACGCCGGTGGTGTCCCCGGCGCACAGCAGGCGGTAGGTTTCAGCATCGTCCAGGCTCAAATTGGGCAGGTCAGGCGGGTCCTGGTGCTGGCCCTGGATCAGGGTGAGGGCGTTTTGGATGACCGTCAGGTTGCGCAGGCCCAGAAAGTCGAACTTCACCAGCCCGATCTGCTCGACCCGTTTCATGTCGAACTGGGTCACCACTTCGTTGTTTTTGCCCCGGTAAAGCGGCAGGTATTCCACCAGCGGCTTGTCGCCGATCACCACCCCGGCGGCGTGGGTCGAGGCGTGCCGCGGGAGCCCCTCCAGGACCCGGCAGATATTGATCAAATCGCCGATCTCCGGCTGATCCTGGGCCAGCTGGGCCAGCTTGGGCTCCTGTTTGAGGGCTTCGTCGAGTTTGATCCCCAGTTTGTCCGGCACCATCTTGGCGATGGCGTCCACTTCCCGCAGGGGAATGTCCAGGGCGCGCCCCACATCCCGGATGACGGCGCGGGTCTTGAGCTTTCCGAAGGTGATGATCTGGGCCACGTAATCCCCGCCGCCGTATTTCTGGACGACGTACTTGAAGACCTCCTCGCGGCCGTTGATGCAGAAATCCACGTCGATATCCGGCATGCTGATGCGTGAGGGGTTGAGAAAGCGTTCGAAAATCAGCCCGTGGGCCAGGGGGTCGAGGGCGGTGATCCCCAGGCTGTAGGCCACCAGGCTGCCGGCCGCCGAGCCGCGCCCCGGCCCGACGGGAATGCCGTGGTCCTTGGCGAAGCGGATAAAATCCGCCACGATCAGAAAATAGCCGGGGAACTGCATGTTGTTGATGATCGCGATTTCATACTCCAGGCGCTCGCGGTAGGCCGTCTCGTCCACCGCGGGGTTCAGCGCGCGAACTTTTTGCATGACGTGCGCAAAACCCTCCCGCACCTGCTGCTCGAAGAGAGCTGCCGGCGACATGCCGGTTTCGGTGGCAAACTGCGGAAAGTGGTAGGTTTTGAAATCGAACCCGATCTGGCAGCGCGCGGCGATGGCGACGGTATTTTCGATGGCACCGGGGTAGCCCTCGAAGAAGGCGGCCATCTCCTCCTGGGGCTTGAAGTAAAGCTGGTCGGTGCGGAATTTGAACCGCTCGGTGTCCCGCACGGTTTTACCGGTCTGGATGCACAGCAGGACGTCGTGGGCGCGCACGTCGTTTTTATCCAGGTAGTGGCAGTCGTTGCTGGCCACCAGCGGGATCGAGAGGCGGGCGCTCATGTCGCGCAGGGCCGTGTTGACCCGCTGCTGGAGTTCGATTCCGTTGTGCTGGACCTCCAGAAAGAAATTGCCTTCGCCGAAGATCTCCAGGTAGCTTTGGGCGGCCTGGTCGGCCAGATCCAGGCGGTTTTCCTTGATGCAGCGCGGAATTTCGCCCTGCAGACAGGCGGAAAGGCCGATCAGGCCCTTGCTGTGTGCCCGCAAAACGGTCTTGTCGATGCGCGGCTTGTAGTAAAACCCCTGGAGCTGGGCAATCGAGGCCAACTGGCAGAGGTTGTGGTAGCCCTCCTGGTTTTGGGCCAGCAGGATCAGGTGCGTCACCCCTTTGCTGTCCAGCGGGGTTTTGTCCCCCAAGGTGCGCGGCGCCACGTAGCACTCACAGCCGATAATCGGTTTGATGCCCGCCTGGCAGGCTTTGTCGTAAAACTCGAGGGCGCCGAACATGGTGCCGTGGTCGGTGATCGCCACGCTGGACATCCCCAAATCGGCCACGCGCTTGAGGAGCGAATCGATGCGGATGGCGCCGTCGAGAAGGCTGTATTGGGTGTGAACGTGAAGATGGACGAACTCAGGTGTCGAAGCCATGCGGGTACCTGTAAGCTGTGGGGGTAAAAAGCGGGTAAACCGGCACGAAATTCAAGCGGATAGCGCGCGAACTGACCACATATAGCATGGCCGCGACGTCAGCACAACAACCGATTGTGGGTCTGACCCGGCAAGGCGGCTTGAAGAGGGGGGGGAGCGCTCGCGGCGCGCGGCAAGGGGCAGGGCGGTCGTTGGCGCACGTCGGGAAGCGTTTCGGGCCCGCTCCCCGACCTGGGAAGGCCTTAATCCAGGCGATAGTTCGGGGCTTCCTTGGTGATGATGACATCGTGGACATGGCTTTCGCGCAGCCCGGCGGCGCTGATTTTGATAAAACGGGCCTTCGCGCGCAGCTCCTCCACGGTTCGGCAGCCCACATAGCCCATGCCGGCTTTCAGGCCGCCCATCAACTGGTGAATAGTCTCCGAAAGCTTGCCGCGGTAGGGCACGCGGCCCACGATGCCTTCGGGCACGAGTTTGTCGTCGGCCTCCTGCTCGGTCTGGTAGTAGCGGTCCTTGCTGCCCATTTTCATGGCTTCAATCGACCCCATACCGCGGTAGACCTTGTAGCTGCGACCCTGGAAGATGATGAGCTCGCCGGGGCTCTCTTCGACGCCCGCCAGCAGGCCGCCGATCATCACGCAGTGCGCGCCGGCGCCCAAAGCCTTGGTGAGATCCCCGGAAAACTTGATGCCGCCGTCGGCGATCAGGGGCACGCCGGTTTTTTCGGAAATTTCGCGGCAGTTCAGGATGGCCGAGATCTGGGGCACCCCGATGCCGGCCACGATGCGGGTGGTGCAGATCGAACCGGGGCCGATGCCGATTTTGACGCTGTCGACCCCGGCCGTGATCAGCGCTTGGGCGCCTTCGGCCGTGGCGACATTGCCGGCCACCAGCTGAAGGCCCTTGAAGTTGCCCTTGAGCCGCTTGACGGCTTCGATCACGTTTTTGGAATGCCCGTGGGAGGTGTCGATCACCAGCACATCCGCCCCGGCCGTGATCAGCGCCTGGGCGCGCTCCTCCATATCCGCCCCGACCCCGACGGCCGCCCCGGCCCGCAGCCGGCCCATGCCGTCTTTGCAGGCGTTGGGGTATTTCTTGATTTTTTCGATGTCCTTGATGGTGATCATGCCGGTCAGGCGGCCCTGCGGGTCCACCACCAGGAGCTTTTCAATCCGGTGTTTGTGCAGCAGCTTCTTGGATTCCTCAAGGGAAATCCCCTCGGAAACCGTGACCAGATGGTCCTTGGTCATCACCTCGGCGATCGGGGTGTCCAGGTTGGTTTCAAAACGCAGGTCGCGGTTGGTGACAATGCCCACAAGCTGCTCCCCGCGGGTGACGGGCACCCCTGAGATGCGGAAGCGTTCCATCAGTTTGAGCACCTCCCGCACGGGCTGCTCCGGGGTGATGGTCACCGGGTTGATGATCATGCCGCTTTCGGATTTCTTGACGCGGTCAACCTCCTGGGCCTGGTTTTCGATGCTCATGTTGCGGTGGATGAAGCCGATCCCGCCTTCGCGGGCCATGCTGATGGCCGTGCTGGATTCGGTGACGGTGTCCATGGCTGCGCTGACAACCGGAATGTTGAGCTTCAGATCACGGGTCAGGCGGGTTTTGGTGCTGCAGTCCTTGGGCAGGATATCCGAATAGCCGGGCAGCAGCAGAACATCGTCAAAAGAATAGGCCTCGAGGGGCGACAGGCTTGACATGTGAATTCCTCCAGAAGGTTGGCGCGCATCTGCGGCCCCGAATTTTAGGGCAGGCCGGGCCGGCGGTTGGTGAGCGGAACGAAAATTTAACCCACCTGTATAGCGAAAGGATCGGATCAGGTCAATTTTTTATTTGAGCGGTTGACTTGCGCTCCCGGGCGTAATAGACAGTCTCCCTTACGCACTTGGGGGCCGCCCCTTTTTCAACTTTCAGCAGATGCCAGGACCTTTCTATCATGTTGATTCAAATCAATCCCCAGAATCCCCAACTGCGATTGATCCGCAAAGTGGCCGACACCCTGAGGGACGGAGGGGTCATCGCCTATCCCACCGACACCTTTTACGGCATCGGCTGCGACATCATGAGCAAACACGCCATCGAGCGAATTTACCAGCTCAAACAGCGCGACAAGAAAAACCCTTTCAGCTTTATCTGCTCGGATCTCACCAACATCAGCAGCTATGCCAAGGTCTCCAACTACGCTTACAAAACCATGAAGCGGCTGCTGCCCGGGCCCTACACCTTCGTTCTTGAGGGCTCCCGCCTGGTGCCGAAAATCATGCTGACCAAACGGCGCACCGCGGGTATTCGCGTGCCCGACAACCCCATCTGCATCGCCCTGGTGAAAGAGTTGGGCAACCCGATTCTGACCACCAGCGCCGCCACCCCCGAGGGGTCGGTCTTCCACGACCCGACCCTGATCCAGGATTATTTCGGCAGCCGGATCGACATCGTGATTGACGGCGGTATCGTGGCGGGGGAACCCTCCAGCGTCATCTCGCTGATCGACGACGTTCCCGAGGTGATTCGCCGGGGGATGGGGGATGTGAGTATGTTCGAGTAGGGGGGCGTGCCGGGTCGCGGCGGCATCAGCGGCCGGGGCTGAGATACCCGCTGCCGGAGAGGGCCGCGGCGATCTGCTCGATCACGGCCTGGGCAGCTGTTTCCAGGAAGTATTTCAGGAAGGCCCCGGTTTTTTCGCGGGCAAAGACCACTTCGGGCTCCCCCTCGATGCCGCCCAGGCTGCCGGCCCAGGCGATGGCGTCGCTGAGGTTGCCGAGCCGGTCCACCAATCCCAATTTGAGGGCTTCCTGCCCACTGTAGATGCGGCCGTCGGCCAGTGGCGCCACCGCGGCGCGGTCCATGTTGCGGCCCTCTGCCACGGCCTGGACGAACTGTTCGTGGATCTGGTCCACAAATCCCTGCAGTATGGCGCGCTCCTCGGCGCTCATCTCCCGCAGCGGCGAGCCCATGTCCTTGAAGGCCCCGCTTTTGATCACCACCGGTGTCAGTCCGATTTTGCGAAAGACTTCCTGCAGGTCGGTGTAGCCCATGATCACCCCGATGCTGCCGGTGATGGTGCCCGGGTTGGCCACTATCCCGTTGGCGGCCGCCGCCAGGTAGTAGCCTCCCGAGGCCGCGACACTTCCCATGGAGGCGATGATTTTCTTGGTGGGTATGGTCTTGCGGATTTCGCTGTAGATCTCCTGGGCGGGCCCCACGCCGCCGCCCGGGGAATCGATGCGGATGACGATGGCCCGCACCGTGTCGTCCTCCCGGAACGCTTTCAGGCGCGCGAGGGTGTCCTCGGCCTCGGTGATGGCACCCGAAATCTCGATCACCCCCACCTTTGGGCTCAAGTCAAGCCGGGGAAGCCCAAATCCCAGGGTGAAAATCAGGGAAAGGCAGACCACGGTGCCCCCCACCAGGGCGGTGAAGGCCAGCAGAAAAAACAAAAACGGGTGTCTACGCGCGAACATAATGGGATCTTTTTACGGAACTGTCAAAGTCAAAACGGGCAGGGCGGGAGATGCAATCCCCGAACCCTGCCCGTCGATGGGGGCTGCTGCGGCAGGAAGCGCGCCCAGCGGTTAATCTTCGTTCAACTTGCCCTGCAGGTTTTCGCGCAGAATCTCGCCGAAGGAAGAAGTGGCCGGCCCCATGCTGTTGACATAATCGCTGAGCAGGGAGTGGTCGTCTTCCATGTCCATCCGTTTGATGGACAGCCCGATGCGCCGGTCATCACTGTTGATGTTCATGACCCGGGCGGTGATCACGTCGCCGACGTTGTACATACCGACGGGGGTCTTGATTTTCTCCTTGCTGATCTCCGAGACGTGAACCAGCCCCTCGATGCCTTCCTCGAGTTCGACGAAAACACCGAAATCGGTCACGTTGGTCACCGTTCCGGTGATCTCCTTGCCGACCTCATAGCGTTCGGCCACGGTCTGCCAGGGATCGGCCTGAAGCTGCTTGATGCCCAGCGAGAAGCGTTCGTTGTCCTTGTCGATGTCTAGAACGATGGCCTGCACCATATCCCCTTTTTTGAAGATCTCATTAGGGTGCTTGATGCGCTTGGTCCAAGATATATCGGAAATGTGAATCAGCCCGTCGATGCCTTCGTCGATGCCCACGAAGAGACCGAAGTCCGTGATGTTCTTGATCTTGCCTTCGATGGTGGTTCCGATGGGGTATTTTTCGTTGATGACATCCCACGGGTTGGGCACCACCTGCTTCATCCCCAGCGAGATCCGGCGGTTGTCGGGTTTGATGTCGAGCACCACCGCGTCGACCATTTCACCGACGGACACCACCTTGGAGGGGTGGCGAACCTTGCGGGTCCAGGACATTTCCGAGACGTGGATCAGGCCTTCGATGCCTTCCTCCAATTCGACAAAGGCGCCGTAATCGGTCAGGCTGACCACCTTCCCGTTGACCCGCGAGCCCACCGGATACTTGTCGGCGGCCGTGGTCCAAGGATCCGGCACCAGCTGCTTGACACCCAGGGAGACGCGCTCTTTCTCGAGGTCCAGATGCAGGACCTTGACCTGAATCTTGTCGCCGACGGAATACAGCTCGGACGGATGCTTGACGCGTCCCCAGGAAATATCGGTGATGTGCAACAGGCCGTCCAGTCCGCCGAGGTCGACGAAGACGCCGTACTCGGTGATGTTCTTGACGGTCCCGGCCATGACTTTGCCCTCATGAATCGCGGCGAGGGTTTGGGACCGTTTGCTCTCGCGCTCTTCTTCGAGCAGTACCCGCCGCGAGAGCACGATGTTGCTGCGTTTGCGATTGTATTTGAGAATCCGGAAGGGAAAGCTTTTGCCGACCAGCTCATCCAGGTTGCGGATGGGGCGCAGGTCCGCCTGAGAGCCCGGCAGAAACGCCTGGACGCCGACGTCCACCGAAAAACCACCCTTGACCCGGTTGGTAATGACCCCCTCGATCGTGCCGCTCTCGTCGTAGCAGGTTTTGATGGCATCCCAGACCTTGACCTTGGCGGCCTTTTCCTTGGACAGGATGACGCGCTCCTCTTCGTCATCCCAGTATTCCACCATCACCTCGACCTCGTCGTTGAGCTTGGCGTTGATTTCGCCATTCTCATCGCGGAATTCCTGGATGCGGATCTGGCCTTCGGACTTGTAGCCGATATCCACCAGGACGTAGTCCTTGTCCACGGCGATGATCCTGCCGTTGACGACCTCGCCTTCGCGGAAGCGCTTGATGCTTTCCTCGTACATTTCCATCAAGTCTTCCATGGTTTCTTCGGCCGGGGTGTCGGGATCGGAACTTGGGTCGGCCACCAGCGGATCTTCGGGTGCCGCGACGGTCGCCTCTGCGGCCTCCACCTGGGGCGTTTGAGCGTCCTGCTGAGTCTCTTGCGGTTGTTTAGAATCGTTTTCTGTTAAATTTTCCATGAAACAAGAATTCCCCCTTACCTAGTTTAGTTGCGTCCCTTTCGAAGGGAATCGCATAAATCAATTTTACTAACAGAGTTTTGCAAAAAAAACAACCTTAAAGTGAGACGCAGCGGGCCCGCAAAGCCGCCGGCGCAGGGCCGGGAGACGTCAGGCGGGCAGGTGGCATGCTTTTCGCCGAACGTGGGTCAGCATCTGGTCGACCACCTGGTCGACCGTAAGGTCCGTGGAATCCACCGGGATGGCGTCCTGTGCCGGCCGCAGCGGTGCCAGCGCCCGGGTGCGGTCGTTGGCGTCCCGCTGGCGGATGGCCGCCTCGATTTCAGCCAGGCTCTGGCCGGTTTTGGCATGGATTTCCTCAAAACGCCGCAGAGCCCGGGTGCGAGGGGAGGCATCCAGGAAAAATTTGACGTCCGCCCCCGGAAAAACCACCGTGCCCATGTCCCGACCTTCAAACACGGCCCCGCCGTTGCGGCCCAGTTCCCGCTGCAATCGCAGCAAACCCCGGCGAACCGGCGGGCGCGCCGACACCGCCGAGGCCATCAGGGTGACTTCCGGTGAGCGGATCTGGTCGCTGACGTCGCTGCCGTCGGACAACAGGCGCGCGCTGCCGTCGCTGGCGGGCGCAAACGCCAGGTTCAGACGGCGGCAGA
>JBAPYE010000337.1:0-2741 GCA_049284575.1 Desulfobacterales bacterium | reverse complement strand
CCCTGCCCGCAGCCGACCTTCGTCCCGGTGAGGTTCAGCTGCTCCCGCAGCACCTCCGCCAGCATCGCCTCCGGCTCCGCGATGACGGTCCTGGGCATCCCGTTGATGTGGAGCATCTTTTTGATCATTGAGGACCTCCTTCTTTCTTCTTCGGGTTCGAAACTTTTGAAATAACCTTCGGGTTATTTCCCAAATCCGCAATTGGGGTAGCGGCACGAGGCGCAGCCGGCGCAGAAGCCGCCGTAGCCCAGCTCGACGATGTCGGCCCGGGTGAGGACGTCCCCGGCGAGGATGCGCGGGACCACGAGATCGAAAATACTGGTGCGGTGGTACATGACGCAGCCGGGCAACCCCATGACCGGCACCGCGCCCATATAAGCCAGCATGAACATGGCCCCCGGCAGAACCGGTGCCCCGTAAATGATCACCCGGGCGCCGGTGGCCCTGATGGCCGACGGCGTGCGGTCGTCCGGGTCCACCGACATCCCGCCGGTCACCGCCACCATCTCGGCTCCCTTGCTGACCCAGTCCAGAATGGCTTGGGCCGTTGCCGAGGCGTCGTCGGAGACCAGGGTCTGGCCCATGACCGGACAACCCAGCTCGGCGAACTTTTGCCGCAAGACCGGGCCGAAGGCGTCTTGGATCCTGCCATGGAAAACCTCGCTGCCGGTGGTGACGATGCCCACCCGGAGGGGTGTGAGGGCCCTGACCGCGATCACCGGGCCATACTCACGGCAGAGGAACTCCACCCGACGGACGTTCGCCTCCGGGGTCACCAGGGGGACGATGCGGGTTCCCCCCACGGCCTGATCGAGATTAACCGGCATGTTCGTGTGAAGGGTGGCGAATACGACATCCTCCACCGTGTTGATCTCCCTGAGGGCGGCGCGGTTGACCTTCAGCAGGCCCGCCCGGGCGGCGATCAGGTTCACCCGCCCCTCGGAGGGGGCGCTCAGTTGGACCCCCGGGCCGGCGGCCGCCGACGCGATGCGAAGAGCCGCATCGTCCTCGTGCACATGCCCCTCGGCGAGGTCGTAGACGTAGACGTTGGCCTTGCCCATGTCCAGAAGCGGCTCGACGTCCAGACCGGTGATAATGTGGCCCCGCTTGAAGGCGGGCCCCTTTTCCCGGCCTTGAACAATGCGCGTCACGTCATGGCAGAGCACCATACCGACGGCTTCGGTAACAGGTACGATTTTCATGAAATGGCCTCCTTAACGACCGGTATATGAGGCGTGGGGTTAGGATTGGGGGTTCGGAAGGCATCCTTCCGGCACCATCGTGGGGTCATAACAACCATCAGCGGCTCTGCACCGATACATACAGCAATTACCGGGCCGGGCCCACCCTCCGTGGACCAACAAATTGCCAGGAAGTTGAATCAACTTTGATATCACTGGAAAATTCATCGGATAAAAGGTCATTATTCGGTTTTTTTAAACCCATAAAAACATTTGTCGAATTTAAAAAAGGGTAAAAATGACTCATTTTCACCGGGGATGTGTGTCAATTTGACTCGAATCGCTTTGTCCAACATCGAAAATACATGGGTACCATGGAGGTAGCCCCGGACCACGCCGATATGGGTGCCACCACTCGGTGATCGACAGTTTAAATTGGTTATTTTTAGGTATAATTAGTTTTTATAAGATGTATATAATTAAAGAAGAGATACATTTTGACTTTATGATATCAAAATTGATACAAACTTCCAATACGACAGGATACGGATCCCTGTCAATTCCAAATTCAACCTATCCGCTTGATATCCGGGTGCAATGGGGCCGAGGGGCACTCCTTTTTCCGACATCCAGAAAGCCGGGAGCCTTTTGCCTGTCGGTTCCATTGGTGCCTGAGGGATGTTTTTCGTTTTTATGGGGGAACGGATCGAGGGTGAAAATGACGGCATGGGGGTATGCACGGGAAAGCCTGGACACTTGCGGGCGTCTGGACACCATGGATAGGATCGACGCGAATCTGGAGCACGGGATCGGCTCCTGCCTGCTGAATGAAAGCGAAATTGAGGAATGCTGGTCGGCGGCCTGCGGTTTCGACGCGGAACTGCCGGCTACCTGGCTTCTGATGGCCCGGGTGGCCGAGGCGGCCCTGCTGTGCGCAGGCCACTACGCCGACAGTTGCGAGTTCGCGGCCGCCGGGGATTTCCTGGTCAACCCCAGGGAGATCCTCGTGCACCGGGCAAAAGGCGACCGGGCGGTCATCAAGAACCGCCATGGGAGAATTTCGGACCAATTAGGCCTTGAGGGGCCCGAATGCGTAATGTCCCGGGCGCGACATTGCGGCGGGTTAGGTCTGGAAATCACCAAGCCCCCCCTTCTGCCCTTAATGACCCAGACCCTTGGGGCCTCCGAACGTGTCGCCCCGGCCTACATTCGCCGGCTGGAGACGGGGCAGCGCCGGGTCGCGGACGCTCTGACTTTTCTCGCCGCATGGCAGATCAGCGACAGCGTGGAATTGTTGGAGCGGCTGCGAGCAGCATCGGCCAGGGATCGGGCCTTCGCCGAAGCCAATTTGTGCCGGTTCGACACCCGGGTTTTCTATCGCATCGGGGCTGATCTGCGGCAGAGCCTATCGGAGCCGGACGCGCCGAGCTCATTTCTGATCCGGATCCCAGGCTGCGAATCGGCCACAGGCCCGCCCTTTTCGGCCGCCTGGAAGGCTCAGACGAGTCCACGGCATGCAACCCTGTTGGTCAAATGACAGTCCTCTACCTCCTTCGCCAC
>JBAPYE010000336.1:0-10543 GCA_049284575.1 Desulfobacterales bacterium | reverse complement strand
CGTCCGGGGCGTCGCTTGGGAGGCTCAAGCGGTCCATAGGCCGCATGGAGATGTGAGCGGGCCGGGAAACAGGCTAGCCCCGACCGCATACAGGGACGGCCGCCGGACCGCTGCCGCTCAGGAGCGGGCGGCCGGATACCCTTTTGCGCGTATGCGGTGCGCCAGCGCCGCCAGCAGGAATCGCAGGCGGTGGAAAAATCCCCGGCAGGCGCCGTTTTCGGAAACCAGTGCGCCGCACAACCGGCCCCACCGGGCGGCAAGCGCCAGCCGCCATTTCCCGTGACCGGCAAGTTCGTCCACCCGCCCGCGGATGAGATCGACCTCCGCAGGCAAGAATGCGTCTTCAGGCCCGGATTCCAGGGCCGCCAACTCTTGCGCCAAAACCGCCACCCGGCACTGCGCCGCCTGGCGGACCTCGGAATCGAGTGCGCTCCCTGTTTCAAGAATTTTTTCGTAGACGCTGATCGCTTCGCGGTGAAGCCCCTGGGTGTGATAAAGCTCCGCTTCGTGTTTCAGCAGGGCAATGGTCATTTTACCCGTCATAGGTCACACGGCCTGAAAACGTTCTCCCAAATTCAAATCGATAAGGTCAACTTTCTTGCTAATCGGCCTGAACGCCTGAAACTTTACCGGCCGCCATGGCGGGTTATCTGGCCTTGCTCGGAGAGACGGCGCGCTTGTCGAATTTGATCCCGATGCCCTCCTCGTTGTGCCGGACCACCTTCCCCCGAACCCGCACCTGCTTCTTGAGTCGGGCAAAAGGAATCAAAACGGTCAGCTTTTCGCCGGGGAAAAAATAAGCGTCGGTTCTGATAAAGGCCCCCTCAAGGCTGATGTTCTCCATCAACTCGGCGTAGCACTTCCCGGTGCCGAAGGAAAAGGTGACCGGAATGCGACAGGGTTTACGCGGCATGCCCCGGCGCTGACGAAATTCGGCGTTTTGATAATGCTTCAAAAGCGACTGCTGCTGATTTTTGGGTTGCTGCGATTGACTCATGAGTGCTCCTCCAAAAAGGTTAAGGCGGATGCGATGGTCTAGTGTCACACGAAACGGCTGCCCAAGGCTATTCAAAGATCACGCCAGGTGTCTCGAATAGGACTAAAACAGATAAATTTCTATTGGTTATATTTTTGATCGAAGTGGAACCGGCAACCGATCCGGGGTTTCCGGTCTAAATCAGGGAAGGAAAACGGGCCCCAATGGGAGTTTTTTTACCCAATTTCCCGATGCCCGCCGCCACGGCGCAATCGCCACCAGGCAAAACCGTACAGAAGCAGCAGGCCCATCAGAAAATAGGGGGGAAAGAAGTGCATCGCGTCGCGGAAAATCGCAGCCTCGCCGCCCTCGTGGGGCATCAGCGCGGCCGCACTGTCATTTCCGGAGCGCAGCACCGCCAGCAGGCCCGCGTACATCAGCCCGATCAGGCCGTAGCCCAGGTTGAAGGCCAGCCCCTTGAAGCTCAGGACGGTGGCGCGCTGCTCCGAGTTGGTCACCCGGTTGAGGTAGTGGCTGACGAAAAAGGCGGTGAAAAGCATCGCCGTGCGCAGCAGCACCATCGGCAGCAGCCCCCACACCGGCCAGAAAAAAGTCACCCCGGCAAGGCCGCAAAGGGTAACCAAGGACAGGATTGCGAGATTGACGGCCGGGGTCCGGTTTTCGGCCAACCAGCGCGCGATTCGCGGCAGAAAAAACCCCAGCAGGGCCATCCCCGATGCAATCAGGCCGAAGAGCGCCTCCGGGATTTCGATCAACCGGTAGTACTGGCTGTTCAGTGTGACGATCATCCGCACGATGTGGTCAAAAAGCAGACCGGCCAGAATGATCACCAGGGCGAGGGGGGATTTCAAAAGCCAGCGGCCGGCGCCCAGCGTCACCTGGAAGGCCTGGTAGATGGATTGGCCGCAGGCCGCCGTGCCGTTGGTGCAGGTTTCCGACCGCAGCGGCGCCTCTTTGATCCGCAGCACCGTAAACAGGGCGCCGAAAGCCATGATCAGCGTCAGGTAGAGGGGGAACCGCAAGGTCACCTGCTGGGAGAGCTGGACAGGCAAACCCAGCCAGGCAGCGATCTTTTGCACCACCAGCGGATCGTATACCGCCGCCCCCAGGCTCATGACACCGATAAAAGCCAAGGACTGGGCCCGCATCTGAAATTCCAGAACCTTGCCCCAGTCCTTGACATTCCCCTCTCTTTGGAGGGAATCGTAGGCGATCGCCTCGTCTGCGCCGCTGGCGGCCGCCTCCGCGGTCCCGCTGAGGATCCGGTTGACCACGAAAAGGGTGAACAAGAGGTTCGGATTGCCCAGCGGGGCGAAGCACAGGATGGCCATTTCAACGACCATCAGGACCCCGCTGCCGACCAGCAGGTTTTTGCGCCCGATGGTGTCGGCCAGTGCGCCGGAGGGCACCTCCAACAGCACGATGGTCAGCGCCCAGACCACGTTGAGAAGGGCAAACTGCGCCAGCGAGAGACCGAAATCAAGGAAGAGGATGGTGAAGACCGGGTAGTAGAACCGGGCGTTGAAGAAAATCCTGAAGGCGATAAAGAGCCGGATGTTGGCTATGGCAAAGGGCGATGCGGCGATGGCCCCTCCTTGTGGTCCGCCAATTCGAACCGGGGTGCATGCAGCGGTGGGTTTCAACCCGCCGTCGGTCGACTTTCACCTCCGGGGCAGCGGGGTGCCACCCCGGAGCTCGGCGTCATTTGCGGGTGGCGTAGGCCAGGATCAGTTTCTCGTCCAAATCGGTGATGCGAGCGATGCTGGCAACGGGTATTTTCTCCAGCAGCAGCCGGTCCAGCAATTCCCGTTTTGCCCGGGGCAGGGCGTTCTGCGGAGCGCCGTCCGGCGAGGTGGCGACGGCCTCCCTCAGGGTCTTGCGGCCGGAGACGATCGGCAAGAGCGTCTCCTCCCGGAAAGAGCGCGCAAACGTCTCAAAATCCTGCTCCAGGCCCTTTTCCGCAAGGGCCGCGGCCCATTTCCGCAGGGAAGGTTTTCCTTCACGCGCCATGTCCGCCAGGGTGAGTGCGCCCGCCAGCAGACAGGCGGCGATCTCGTTTGCCAGAAGACCGCCGATGTCCGCCGGGCTGTAGCGGCGCTGGATGGAAAAGCGATGATCGAAATGCACCAGAAGGGCGTGCACCCAATCGCGCAATTGCCCTTTTTCGATGAGGTAATTGTCGACCCATACCGAGGCAATCTCACCAAAGGGCACCCCACCCGCCGCCGGGGTGCAGTAGATGCGGGGTTCATCGGCATCATCGCAGTCGAAAGCCGCCCGGATTTCAGCCGCGGATTTGAGAAACGATTTTTCCGGCAGCGGAGCTTCCTGGGTGTACTTGAAAAGATGCGCCACGTCAGCCGGGGCGGTGAGGCTGTGACGCCGGGGATCGAAGCCCGCCGCATCCCGGGCTTTCAGACAAATGGCAAGCCCGGCGGCATCTGCCAGCGCCGTCGGTTTGAGCTGAAACACGATGGGCCCTTCGAGGGCGGGAAGCCCCTGCAGATCCCGGGCGAAAGGCGCACCCGGATCAGTCAGGTGCAAACAAATCGACCGGGGGCCGGGCACCCTCGACGGGCCGCTGCCGCCGCCTGCGGCCTCGGCGCCAAAGCCCGCCGGTTGAAAGTGAGCATCTGCTGACAGGCTGCCGAGCCGCAGATAGGCCTCAAATTGCGACAACTGACAGGCATGGTACAACATCACGCCGCGCCGGCTGAAAAGCTCCACCATGGCGTGAATGGCCTCTTTTGAAAACATGACGTTCCTTTCTGTCTTTGCCGATCGGAGCGCGCGCCGGAGCGCGGCCCCAGGGCGGCTTTTCCTATTAAATCTTCGGTGGGCACCCCTTATCAGCCGACGATATAGGTCCCGGTCCCCACGGCGATGAGCACCCCGGCATCGCTCTGCATTTCCATCCGAGTGACGGCCACCTTGCGGCCGGCGCGCATGACGACGCCGGTGGCCAAAAACTCCGTCCCCTTGCCGGGTCGCAGGTAGTCCACCCGCAAATCGATGGTGCCGATCCGGGCGACCTTCTTGACGATCTGGTCCAGGGGCTGGTCGACGAGCTGGTGACAGACCCCGGCGGTGGCCGCAAGTCCCCCGGTGGCATCCATCACGGCCGAAATCACGCCGCCGTGCAGGATGCCGTAGCGGGTATTGCCCACCAGGTGCGCCTGCATGGAGATCGCCACCTGGACCTGCTTTTCTTCCAGGGAGCGCACCACCAGCCCCAGCACCCGGTTAAAGGGCAGCTGCTCTTCGTAGAGCCGCTGCAGAAATTCAAAAATATGGGCCAGGTCTGTTGCGCCGTGGGTTTGCTGCACCTGATGACACTTTCTGCCAGGGATCTTGAAAAGCCATAACTGAAGACCAGAGGGCCGACCGCCACCCCCTTCACGGTCGGCTGTCAGCGATCTACCGGTCGAAGGGCTGGCGCAAGATAAACCGATTACCCCGGTTCGTCAAATTTAGATTCACCGCGGGCGGTGGCGTCGGCTATTTTCTCAAAATTTTTACTTTCGACTTTTTTGAACCAGCGTTGTATAGGGGCTCTTGGGTCGAGATGATCAGGTTTTCGTAAAGGAAGTTCTTCGAATGGCCCCCGAGGCGCTCTGCACACCATCCAACCAACACCCCGCAGACGACAACGACAGCTGGCAGCGGCTGATAGCGGACAGCATCACCACCGCCGAGGGCCTGGCGGTGCATCTGCCCGTGGACCCGGAGCGCATCCGGGCGGTCATTCGGCGCTACCCCATGCGGATCAATCCCTACTACCTGGCGCTCATCCGGCGACCCCAGGACCCTATCTGGCGTCAGGCGGTCCCGGATCCGGCGGAAATCTGCGATACCCATTTTCCCAGCGATGGCTTGGGGGAGGAGCCGCAGTCCCCGGTTCCCAACCTGACCCATCGCTACCCGGACCGCGTCCTGTTCTCGGTCTCGAGCCAGTGTGCCGTGTACTGCCGCCACTGCATGCGCAAACGCATGGTGGGCCGCCCTGCCGGCGTCAGCGCCGCAACGCGCCGCGAGGGGGTCGCCTATATCCGGCACCACCGCGAAGTGCGGGACGTGATTCTCTCCGGGGGCGACCCCCTGATGCTGGCCGATGACGTCATCGCTTCGCTGCTGGCCACGCTGCGGGGGATCCCCCATGTGGAAACCATCCGGATCCATTCGCGCATCCCCTGCACCCTGCCCCAGCGCATCACACCGAGCCTGGTGGGCATCCTGCGGCGTTTTCACCCGCTTTTTCTCAACACCCACTTCAACCATCCGACCGAACTGACCCCCGCAGCGGCCCGCGCCTGTGGGGCCCTGGCCGACGCCGGCATCCCGCTGGGCTGCCAGACCGTGCTGCTCAAGGGGGTCAACGATCACCCGGCCGTGATGCAATCCCTGCTGCGAGGGCTGCTCAGAATGCGGGTCAAGCCCTACTACCTGCACCACCCCGACCCTGTCCGGGGCACCGCCCACTTCAGGCTTCCGGTGCGCAAAGGTCTCGCGTTGATGCGGGGTCTGCGCGGCGCCGTCTCGGGCATGGCCGTCCCCCAGTACATGATCGACCTGCCGGGCGGAGGGGGCAAGGTGCCCCTGCTGCCCGATTATGTTCACAGCGCGGATGAAAACCGGATGCGGGTGTCCAATTACCGCGGGGAAGTCTATGAATATCCGGGTTAGCCGTCGGCCGCCGCGGGGCGTGGGCGGCAGCGCAGGCCTCAGGGGGCTTGAGTGTCGCCGGGCTGCGCTTCCAGCCGGACGCGCACGGCATTGGCATGGGCGCCCAACCCCTCGGTTTCGGCAAGTCGAATGATATCCCGGGCTTCATCCTGCAACGCCGCCGGCGAATAATGGATCAGGCTGGTCTTCTTGGTAAAGTGGTCCACGCAGAGGGCCGAGGAAAACCGGGCGGTGCCCGCCGTGGGAAGCACGTGGTTGGGGCCGGCAACATAGTCCCCCGCCGGTTCGGGCGTGAAATGGCCGAGAAAGACGGCGCCGGCATTGCGGATCCGACCGACCCAGTCGAAAGGCGCCGCAAGCTGGAGCTCCAGGTGCTCGGGCGCGATCCGGTTGGCCAGGGCCACCGCCGTGGCGATATCCGGCACCGTCAGAACGGCGCCGTAACGGGCCAGCGAAGCCTCGGCGATTTCGCGGCGCGCCAGATGCGGGAGCTGATCTCTGACGGCATCCACCACGGCCTTGGCGATTTCGACCGAATCGGTCAGTAAAACAGCCGAGGCCAGGGGGTCGTGTTCGGCTTGGGAAAGCAGATCGGCCGCCGCAAACGCCGGCCGCGCCGAGCGGTCGGCGATTACCAGAATTTCACTGGGCCCGGCGATCATGTCGATCCCGACCGTGCCCGCCACAAGCTTTTTGGCCAGGGTGACGTAAATATTACCCGGCCCGACGATGACCTCCACGGCCGGGATGGTTTCGGTGCCGTAGGCCAGGGCTGCGATGGCCCAGGCACTGCCGACGCGGTAGACCGCGTCAACCCCCGCTTTTTGCGCCGCCACCAACAGGTGGGGATCGACCGTGCCGTCGCGGGTGGGCGGGGTCGCCATCACCAGCCGCCGCACGCCCGCGATCCGGGCGGGAATGGCGCCCATCAAAACGGAGGAGACCAGGGGGGTTTTGCCTTGCTTGCCGCCCGGCACGTAGATCCCGGCGGCATCCACCGGGTTGACCAGCTGCCCCACCAGGGTGCCCGGCCGCTGGGCACGGATCCAGGATTGGCTGACCTGCTGCCGGTGAAAATCCGCAATTTGACGCTCGGCCCGGTCAAGCGCCCGCATGAAACCCTGGTCCACCTGGCTGCGGGCCGCTGCGATCTCTTGCGGGCCGACCGCGATGTCGGCCGCGGTCAGATCGGGGGCGTCAAAATGACGGGTATATTCCACCAGGGCGCTGTCGCCGCGGCGGCGAACGGCGGCGATGATCCGGCTGACCGCCTGGAGGTCTTTCTTGCGAATGGCCAGGTCGCGGTTGACAATCGCGGCCAGCCGTTTCTCAGCCGCGGCAGAAGGAAAAGAAAAAATTTTCATGGCGGAACACCTTTTTTTGACCGTTGTGATTCCCTGGCGAAGACAGCTAAGAAAGCCGGAGAGGGATAAGCTATGTGGCGGCGCCTGTCAACTCGCTACGGGCGATCGGCGGCGCCGGCCATTTTGAACTCATGCTCAAAATTAAATTGACTTCCGGCGGTCAATCTGAACAAATGGCAGCCCGAAAGGCTGTCATGGCGCATTCAGGCACTTGCAATTTTACCGGAGGAGATATGATGAAGGCAAACCGAATCCATAATTTCAACCCGGGCCCTGCCGCCCTCCCCCTGCCCGTTCTGGAAGAAATCCAGGCGTCCTTTCTGAATTTCGAGGGCACCGGGATGTCCATTACCGAGATCAGCCACCGCTCCAAGCAGTTCGAGGCGCTGCTCAACGACGCCGTCGACCGCACCCGGCGCCTGCTGCAGTTGGACGATCGTTTCAAGGTGCTGTTTTTGCAGGGCGGGGCCAGTCTGCAGTTCTGCATGATCCCCATGAACTTTCTGCGGGACGGGGAGAGCGCCGACTACGTCAACACCGGTACCTGGTCCACCAAGGCCATCAAGGAGGCACGCATTCTGAACAAGCAGGTCCAGGTGGTGGCCTCCTCCGAGGACCGCAACTTCGGCTACATCCCACGGGAGATCGCGTTCACCCCCGATGCCGCGTATGCTCACATCACCTCCAACAACACGATCAAGGGCACCCAGTGGTCCGCCTTTCCCGACAGCGGTACGATTCCGCTGGTGGCGGACATGTCCTCAGACTTTTTGAGCCGCCGCTTCGACGCCTCAAAATTCGGCCTGATCTACGCCGGAGCACAGAAAAACATCGGCCCGGCAGGCGTCTGCATGGTCATCATCCGCGAGGACATGCTCTCCCGGGTGCCCACGACCTTGCCCACGATGCTCTCCTACACCACCTTTGCGGACAAAAATTCGCTTTACAACACGCCGCCGTGCTTTGCAATCTACACCGTCCAGCTGGTGCTCAAATGGCTGGAGGAGACCGTCGGGGGCCTGGGGTCGATGGCGGCCCTCAACCGCCGCAAGGCCGACGTCCTTTACGGGGCCATCGATGCCAGCGAATTTTACCGCGGGACCGCCGACGCCGACAGCCGCTCCCTGATGAACGTCACCTTCCGGCTGCCCAGCGAGGACCTCGAAAAACGCTTTGTGGCCGAGGCTATCGAAAACGGCCTCGGGGGGCTCAAAGGTCACCGCTCCGTGGGCGGCTGCCGCGCATCGATCTACAACCCCACCCCGCTGGCGGCGGTTGAAGCCCTGGCGGACTTCATGCGGACCTTCGAAAAACAGAACGGATAGAGCGACCGGCCCCTGTCGGTCAGCCGTCCGGACGGTCTGGCGCCCCGGCGTCGCCAGACCCTTTTTTTTCAGGGCAGCGCCGAACGACAATCATCGAGATGTCGTCAAACGGCTGGGCGTCCCCGATGTGATCAAAAAGGTGGGCGCGGAGGTGCTCGACCAGTTCGACGGCCGGGGACATCCGGCCGACCATCAGATCCAGCAGCCGCTGCTTACCGAACATCTCGCCCCCCGGCGAGAGGGCCTCGGTCACCCCGTCGGTGTAGCCCACCAGAATGTCCCCGAACGCCAGGGTTGCCTCGCCCCGCTGAAAATCGGCGTGCGGCCACATCCCCACCGCCGGCCCGGTGGGCGTCAGAAACCGCTTGATGGCGCCCCCAGCGACGATCAGGGGCGGTTCGTGCCCGCCGTTGATGTAGGTCAACTTTCCAGTGGAAGTCTCCAGGACCCCGAAAAAGAGGGTCGCAAACATCCCCAGATCCCCGTGATTCTGGGAGATATAGTCATTGGTGAGACTGACCGCGCGGAGCATCTGGTTCTGGCAGGGGTCCGGGGCCTGGCCCGGCAGCGGGCTGTCGGCCGTGGGCAGCCCGACCCCCTGCAGTGCGCTCTGACCCGAGAAAATGCGGATCAGGCTGCGAAAAAGCGCCATGAACAGGGCGGCCCCGACCCCCTTGTCGCAGACATCGGCAATCACCAGGCCGATGCGGCTTCCGGGCAGCTCGAATACGTCGTAAAAATCCCCCGCCACCTGGCGAGCCGGCTTGAAAAAAGCGGCAATCTCCCACCCCGGCTGTTGCAACAGTCTCCCCGGCAGAAAATTCTGCTGCATCTGACGCCCTTTATCCAGCTCCTTGCCCAGGGTCGCCGAATAGGCTTCCACCTGCTGAAGGCTTTCTCTGAGGGCGGCTTCGGCATTTTTGCGCTTTTCGATGGCCTCGGAAATCTGGCGGTACATGCGGCTGAAGGCCGTGATCACCTCGCCCAATTCATCCCGGCGGTCCGTCCTCGCGGCATAAAAAGCAGGCGCCGGCGCATCCCGCACGATGGCCTCGCCGGCCGTAATCAGGTCCCTGCGCAGGTTGAGGATCGGGGTTACCACGATGGGGTCCAGCGCCACCCAGGCGCCGGCGGTGACAAATAATGAGATGATGACCACCAGCCCGGCGATCCGAAGAATATAGGCGTAAAGCTCGTGCTGCACCCAGGTCGCATCGTGCCGCAGCACAAGAATGCGCGAGGGTGACAGCCCGTCCAGGGGGCAAACCACGTCATAACGCCGAGGATTGCGGTGCTCGATGCCCGAGGGGTCCCCGGTTTTCAGCGCCGCGAAGTCCAGTTCGGGGGACTCCCCGAAACTGCCCACCTTAACCCCGTCGGACCGGAAAAGGCTGCCCCCCAGGATGAAGGGATGGGTTTGCATCACCATCAGCCTCTCCAGCAGGGCCCCGTCAGCGATTCCGGGAGGGGCGAAGGCCATCACCATCGAGACCTTGGCCGCAGAGACCTCCTTCAGCCGACCGAGCAGCTCTCCTTTGCGCTTGTGCGCCGAGGGCACCAGAATGATGGCCTCGATCAGAATCACGCTGGCGAAAACCCAAAAAACGATCCGCCGCGACAATCGCGATGTGGGCAGCTTGAGCAGCGCTTTGAAAAAATGGAAATCGGCCATGGTCACCCGCCTTCAATTTCCGCTCCCGCCCGGGCAAAACCGCATTCGTGGGTTTGGACGAAAACCGCCCGCCCCTCGCCCGGCAAAACGGCTGAAGGTATGATATGCACGATAAGCGCAAAATAAAAGCACCGGAAAGTACCCGCCGCGACAGGAGACGGCCGCCGAGACCCGGAGCGGTGAAAACAGGTCAAGCTGCGAACCGTTTTTCCGATACTAGCCTGTATGGAAATCTTGGTCGCACCCGGGGGCATGAAGGTATCCGTCAATCCCCAACATGTTCTGGCAACCGAGGCTTTGGGAACGGCCGTGGGCCTGGCGGCTTTCGACCCGGTTGCGCGTGCCGGCGGCATCCTTCACTTTCTGCTGCCGGACGCCGGCCTGAACCGTTCCAGGGCGCAAAATACGCCTTGCCTGTTTGCCGACACCGGCATCCCGGCGCTGCTCCAGGCGCTCAGCGGCGCCGGGGCGGAGGTCTCGCGGCTGCGGGTGACGGTGGCCG
>JBAPYE010000335.1:0-10228 GCA_049284575.1 Desulfobacterales bacterium | reverse complement strand
GCGCCTTGCCGGAGACCGGGTTCGGAGCCGCCGGCTCAGGGCAGGGTGGTCGGCATCCCCATCAGCGGCCAGAGAATGAAGACCGCAAAACCGACCACCACCATCAGGATCAGGCTGGTGGGCAGCCCGTAGAGAAAAAACTCCCCGGTGGTGAACTGCTTGGAGTCGTAGGCGATGGCGTTGGGGGCGGCGCCCACCAGCAGCAGGAAGGGCATGCCGGCGGTGGTCAGGGCGGCGAACAGGATCACCTCCGGGGCGACCCCCAGGTAGGGCGCGATCACGAACGCCACCGGCAGCGAGATGGCGATGGCCGCGACGTTCATGATGAAGTTGGTCATCACCATCACGAAGAAGGCGATGCTCATCACGAAAACGAACCAGTTGGCCTTCTGGAACATCACCAGCCAGTTGACCGCGAGCCACTTGGCGGCCCCGGTCTCCCAGAGGCAGAAGCCGATGCTCATGGCGCCGGAGAAGAGCAGGATGATGTTCCAGGGGATGTCCTCGAGGTCGTTGATGTCCAGGATGCCGGTGACGAAGAAGAGAATGGTCGAGGTCAGGATGATGGCGGTCTTGTCCACCGGCTCCAGCGCCGGGATGAACGAGCGCAGCGACATGACCAGGATGCAGGCGAAAACGATCACCATCGCGATGATCTCTTTGCGGGTCAGACCGCCCAGCTCGGCGTTGAGCTGGATGGCTTTGGCGCGCAGGCCGGGGATCACTTTCTTTTCCGGCTTGAGAAAGACCATGAAGAAGCCCCAGATTAGGAAGACCATCAGCCAGCCGACGGGGAACATGTAGTAGGAGAGCTCGAAAAAGGAGATGTTGGTGCCGACGATATCGTAGAAAAAACCCAGGGCCACGGCCCCGCGGGCGGCCCCCAGGAGGGTGATGACGCTGCCGGCGCCGGCCACGTAAGCCATGCCCATGAAGAGGCCCTTGCCGAACTTGGTTTTTTTGTCGCCCTCGCCGTAGAGCGCGTAGATCGCCATCAGCAGCGGGTAGATCGTCGCGGCCACCGCGGTGTGGGCCATGATATGCGTCAGGGCGGCGGTCACCACGAAGCAGCCGAGGTAGATCATGCTGGTGCGCTCGCCGACGACGATGAGCATCTTGTAGGCCATCCGGCGGGTGAGCCCGGTCTTGGTGAACACCAGGCCGATGACGATCGAGGCGAAGATGAACATCACCGAGGGGTCCATGAAGTCCTTGAAGGCCACTTTGGCCGGGCGGATCAGGAAATACGCCTGCAGGACGCCGATCGCCAGGCTGGTGATCCCGATCGGGACCACCTCGAAGACCCACCAGGTGCCGGCCAGCAGAAAGACCGCCAGGGCGCCCTTGCCCTCCCGCGAGAGCTCGAAGTGCTTGCCCATCGGGTCGATGGCATCGGGCCAGGGGGGCGAGTAGTAGACGACCACGAACAGGGTGATGCCCAGGAAAAGGAAAATGAGCTTGCGCCAGTTGATGGCCTTGGGGGTCTCGGCGGCGGCACTGTTCATTGAAACAACCTCCTTGCTCAGTTGAAACGACCGGATGGTGGGGCCCCGGTGGCGGGGCGCTTACGGGAGTCAGCCCGATCCCGTCTTCAGACGAAACACTCTTTCATGGTGTGGAAAATGGCGGCAAAGACATCGGTCAGGCGCAGAATGCCGATGATGCCCTTGTCGCGGGTCACCAGCAGCGACTGATGATGGCCCAGCACCAGCTGGTGGATGGCTTCATCCAGGGTGGCGTTTTCCTCGACGAACTCCCCTTCGGTCAGGGTGTGCATGAAATCCTTGACCTTGGCGGCGGCGGCGGTTTTGCAGATCTCCTTCAGCGGCCGGTCGAAGAGGTTGTAGTGCGCCATCATCGATTTCATGAACTTGCGCGAAAACCCCAAGCGCGCCAGGGTGTCGCCGGCCTGCATTTCCTCGTATTTGGGCTCCAGGGCGCGCAGCGCATCCAGCTGGCCGATCTTGCCGACCACGTTTTCCTGGGCGTCCAGCACCAGCACGGCGCGGTGGCGATAGCGGGTCTGGTCGAACTCCGCCTGGGCCTTTTCAAGGGACAAGACCGCCTCGAACAGGGTCGCGTCTTCGGAAACGGTGGCGTATTCGGAAATGGGAATCATGAGATCTTTAATCGTGTAGTCATTGGAACGCATGGGAGCTCTCCTTGATTGGGGATGGGGGGTGCGGAGCAAAGGGAAAGCGGCGGGCTGCGGCGAGGGCAGAAAGCGGGGGGCAGGCTCTGGTTGCGGGGGGGCTCAAGGAACGGCACCCGGACCGGGGCGCTGGGACCCAAAAGACGTCCTGCCCCGCGTGCATTTCAGACCCAAGCGCCGATTGCCTCCAGCGTATCTCATAATCACCCTCGCACTCTGCTTAAAAACAGCAAAAAGACCGCTTCCTGCTCTCTTGGCGCCGGCTTCGCACCAGGGGCCCATCCGGCTACCGGGCGATGGCCGCCGCGGGGATGGTAGGTGAAGTCAGCCGACGAACGGGTATCATTAATAGAGCGAAATTTCAAGCAAGAGAAACGCTGACCGGGAAAAAATCCACTGTAAACTCTCTGGCGGAGGAACCCCCCGGGCGGTGGGTGCGGAGGGTAATCAGTAGATTCTCCGGGCGGGCATGTGCGGTGACACCAGGTGGTTGCCCCTGTTCTCCTGGCGGCTTGAGTCCGTTTCAGACCACCATGATCTGCTCATCCAGGCGCGTGAGTTGCTCCACCCCTTCGGCGGTGACCAGATGGGTGTTTTCAATGCCCACCACCCCGCGGCCGGGAAAGACCAGCTTGGGCTCCAGGGCGAATACCATGCCGGCCTGCAGGGGCAGGTCCTGGCCGTGGGCCAGGAAGGGGAACTCGTCCAGCTCCAGGCCGATGCCGTGGCCCACAAAGCGGACGCGCCGCTTGTCGGCGCCCATGAAAAACGCCTCGTAGCCCTGGCGTTCGGCGCTATCGCGGGCTGTCTGGTAGAGGCGCCCCGAGGGGACCCCGGGGCGGGCGGCGGCTTTGACGTCGGCCTGCACGGTCAGCATCGCCGCGTGGGCCCGCTCCAGGTCGGCCGGCAGCCGTCCTAAAGAAAAGATGCGGGTGTGATCGGCGAGGTAGCCGTTGAAAACGAAAACGTAATCGACCAGGATCGGCTCGTGGCGTTGGATGGGGCGCATGCCCGGTCCCTGGGCGACCGCCGGGCCGACCCCCGGGCCGCCGGTGGGCGAGGCCAGAAAGCTGGGGACCGCACCGGACGGTCCGGCCATCAGGTGGCCGTAAAAAAGTTCGCTGCCCCACAACCGCATCCGGACGATCCCCTGATGGCCGAGGGCCCTGGCCCGGGCCTCCACCTGGCCGGCCAGCGCGATTTCGGTCATCCCTTCGCGCAGAAGGTCGGGAACCGCGGCCGCCAGCTGATCGGAAAGGTGTGCCGCCTGACGGATCATGTCGATTTCCCAATTGGACTTGACCGCCCGCAGGAGCCGGATCTCGGTTGAGATGTCGCTTATCCGGGCGTTCTGGAAAATCCGGCCGTAGGCCAGATAGAGATTGGCCGGCAGGACGTCCAACTCCAGCCCCAGGCTTTGGGGCGCCGCCAGGCCATTGGCCGCCAGGAGGCCGAGGATTTCTTTGGGGCTGCCGATGGCCGCGATCCGCTCCAGCGGGGATTCGGACCGGGCGCGTGCCACATCCTTGCGAACCAGCAGCAGCGGCTCCCCCTGGGTGGGAACCCACAGGTGGGACTGCTGGATGGTGCCGGCGAAGTAAAACAGATCGGCGGTTTGCAGGATCAAAGCGGCGTCCAGGCCTTTGCGGGCGAGTTGCCCCTGAAGGGCGCCGATGCGCTGCCTGATCTCGGAACGGGGGACGGCCATTGCGCTGGGGGCTTGCATGGCGGGCTCCTCTCTGGGAAGCGTTTTGCTGCATTGACGGGCTTTGTGGAAGGCCCGCAGGCAGCGCGGCAATTGGTGCGTAACCGCGTTGCGGGATGACTATCAACCGAAGCCCGCGCGTCTGTCAAGGCGCGAGCGGCCGCGCCGGCTTGCAAAGACCGGCGTTTCAGGCTAAGAGAGCACTTGGTTCCGATGGCTCGCAAGCCTGATGATAAGGAGAGCGCATCGTATGGAGCGGCTGGACTATTTTATCAGAAGGTTTTTGCTGGTGGTTCCGACCTTTATCGGAATCACCCTGCTGTGCTTCACCCTGATTCAATTCGTTCCCGGCGGGCCCGTCGAGCAGATCCTGATGCAGATGAAAGGCTTCGATGCCGTCGAGGCCGGCGGCGACGCCACGCTGCGCGGGACGATATCCGAGCAACAGCGCCGGGAGATCGAGGCCCACTTCGGGTTTGACCGGCCCATCACCCAGCGCTACTGGAAATGGCTGGTGACCGACCGGCTGGGCCTGCGCATGGAATCCTACAAGTTTCCCAACAAGACTGCCTGGGAGCTGATCAGCGAGCGCTTCCGGGTGTCGCTGATTTTCGGCATCACCGGGTTTCTGCTCTCCTACCTGATCTGCATCCCGCTGGGGATCGCCAAGGCCCTGCGACACGACACGCTCTTCGACCTGGCCTCCAGCGCACTGGTCTTTGTGGGGTACGCCATTCCCGCCTTCGCCTTCGGGATGGTTCTCAAGATGCTGCTCTCGGGCACCGTCGACGGCCTCTGGGACATTTTCCCCGTATCCGGCTTCCACTCCGATAATTTTGAGCTGCTGACCACCGGGGGCAAGCTGCGCGACATTTTCATGCACATGTTCCTGCCGGTGCTGTGCTACGTGATCGGCAATTTTGCCGTGCTGACGCTGCTGATGAAAAACGCCCTGATGGAGCAGATCGGCCGTGATTACGTCCGCACCGTGCTGGCCAAGGGCGGCAGTTTCCGGCGGGCCGTCTGGGGGCACGCCCTGCGCAACGCCATGATTCCGATCGCCACCGGTCTGGGGTCGATTCTGACCGTGATGTTTGCCGGCTCGGTGATCATCGAGCAGGTGTTTGAAATCCCCGGGATGGGCCGTCTGAGCCTGGAGGCCATCGTCGGCCGCGATTATCCCGTTTTTATGGGCATTCTTTCCTTGACCTCCCTGCTGGGGTTGCTGGGAAATATTCTTTCGGACTTTTTCTACGTGCTCATCGATCCGCGGATCAATTTCCAGGAAAACTGAGCGGCCCATGATCGCCAAGAAGATCAAAAACCCCCTGGCCCGCAAGCGGCTGATGCGCTTCAAGGAGGTCAAGCGGGCCTACATCGCCCTCTGGGTGCTGGTGCTGCTCTACGCCGTCAGCCTCTGTGCGGAGCTCTTGTTCAACAATGTGCCGCTTTACGTGCGGTTCAATGGCCGCTCTTTTTTTCCGGTTTTCGCCTTTTACCCCGAGGACACCTTCACCGGCAACGGCCAGCAAACCCGGGCGGATTTCAAGCAGGTGGCCCGGCTGCCGGCCTTCCGGGAGACCCCCGAGAACTTCATGGTGTTCCCCCCGATTCCTTTCGGGCCTTTTGAAAGCGTGGACCCCGCCCTGCTGGCGATGGCCGATCATGTCACCCTCGACCTGCGGCCGGAGCCCCTGATCGGATCGGTGGACCTGGGCCCGGACCACCGGATCGTCAAATCCCTGGGGTTTGCCCCGTTTGCGGGTCTGCCGACGGCGGCCGACGCGGCCGGGCGGCCCTTCGATGAGTTTTTTGAGCTCGACCCCGCCCTGCGCCAGGCGATCGCCCAGCGGTTTGCCAACCGGCCGTCGCCGCGATTAACGGTGCTGGTGACGCGGCGCGCCGGGCCCGACCTGACCTTCGCGCTGGCACCCTTTGCACCGCGCCCGCAGCCCCCGCAGACCGTCCGGCTGGTGCTGCGCGAAGCCAACCCGGAAAACGCGCTCTCCCTGGCGCTGGCTTTCAGCCCGGAGGCCGAACCGCTGCTGGATTCGGAAAAGGCCGGGCTGCCGTCGCTCTGGACGGCCATCTCCACCGCCGACCGCCAGCTGCTCAAAAGCCTCGTGCACCAGCGCTTTGGCGGTCCGGTGGAGCCTGTTCGGCTGGTGATCGACAACCGCGTCTATCAGGCGCGCTTTGTCAAGGAGGACGTGCGTTTTCCGTTTCCCCCGGGGGGGAGGCACCTGATGGGGATCGACGGCGCCGGCCGCGACGTGCTGGCCCGGATCGTCTACGGCCTGCGGACCTCCCTGACCTTCGGGCTGCTGTTGGTGGGCTGCTCCATGGCCTTGGGGGTCATCGCCGGCGCGCTCCAGGGCTACTACGGCGGGCTGACGGACATCACCGGCCAGCGGCTGATCGAGATCTGGAGCGCCCTGCCGTTTCTTTACATCATGATTCTGATGGGGTCGGTCTACGGCCGGAGCTTCGTCCTGCTGCTCTTTTGCTACGGGCTTTTCAACTGGATCGGAATCTCCTATTATGTCCGGGCCGAATTTCTGCGGCTGCGCAAACAGCCCTTTGTGGAGGCCGCCACCTGCATGGGGATCTCCTCGCCCAAGATTATTTTTCGCCATATTCTGCCCAATGCGATGGTGCCTGTGATCACCTTCTTTCCCTTCTCGCTGGTGGGCGCCATCGGGTCCTTGGCCGCACTGGACTATCTCGGTTTTGGGCTTCCGCCGCCGACGCCCAGCTGGGGGGAGCTCCTGTTTCAGGCCCAGCAGTACCGCTGGGCCTGGTGGTTGATCCTTTATCCGTCCCTGGCCCTGTTTGTGGTCATGCTGCTGGGGGTTTTCGTGGGCGAGGGCATCCGCAACGCCTATGAGCCCAGGCGTTACACGCGGATCGAATAGACCGTGGCACTTGAAAAACGGAAGAGGGCGGCCCGGGCCGTTTTCGCGGGGCGCCTTCGGGCAGTTTGCCCCGCACCCCCCCTTATGCCACCCCCAAGGGTCCAAGGAGGCCGATGAGCGCGACCATTCTCGAGGTTGACAACCTGACCGTGACCTTCGACACCGACGAGGGCGTTTTCAACGCCGTCGAAGGGGTTTCGTTTGCCGTCGGTGCCGGGGAGGTGGTGGGGCTGGTGGGCGAGTCAGGCTGCGGCAAATCGGTGACGGCCCTGAGCATCTTGCGGCTGATCCCGTCGCCTCCGGGTCGGATCACCCAGGGCAGCGTGCGTTTCAAGGACGCCGATCTCGCCCGCCTGAATGCCGCCGAGCTGCGCCGGGTGCGGGGCGCCGGTATCGGCATGATTTTTCAGGAGCCGTCGGCGGCCCTCTCGCCGCTTCACCGGGTGGGGCGGCAGTTGGTGGAGGCCCTGCGTCTGCACCGCGACATCCCCTCCCAGGCGGCCTGGGAGACGGCTCGCCAGTGGTTGGAGAAGGTCCGCATCCCGGATGCGACCGAACGGCTGCACGCCTACCCCTTCCAGCTTTCCGGCGGCATGCAGCAGCGGGTGATGATTGCCATGGCCCTGATGCTCGAGCCGGAGCTGATCATCGCCGATGAACCCACCACCGCCCTGGACGTCACCATCCAGGCCCAGGTGTTTGCCCTGATCCGGGAGATGCGCCAGGCCAGCACCGCCATTTTGCTGATCACCCACGACATGGGGGTCGTCTGGGAGATGTGCGACCGGGTGCTCGTCATGTATGCCGCCCGGATCGTCGAAGCGGGCACCCGCGAAGCGATATTTGAAAAGCCGGCGCACCCCTACACCCGGGGGCTGCTGCGTTCGATCCCGCGGCTGACCGACAAGCCCGATCGGCTGGCGGCCATCGGCGGCATGGTGCCCTCGCCCCTGCGCTACCCGGCCGGCTGCCGCTTCAATGATCGCTGCCCCCATGTTTTTGACCGCTGCAGACGTGAAACCCCCGGCTTGCTGGAGGTCTCAGCGGGGCATCAGGCAGCCTGTTTCCTGGCCAAAAAACTGGTCCGGGCCCCTTTTTAACCCCAGGCGGTGCGACGGCATGGCAACTTCACCCACACCCCCGATCCCCCCTGAAAGCGGTGCGGCGCCGCTGCTGGAACTGCTGGATCTCAAGACCTGGTTCCCGGTGCGTCGCGGGGTTTTCGCCAAAACCATCGGGCACGTGCGCGCCGTGGACGGGGTCTCGTTGACCATCGCCCGCGGGGAGACCCTCGGCCTGGTGGGCGAGTCGGGCTGCGGCAAGACCACCCTGGGCCGCACGATTCTGGGGCTCGACCCTCCTCACAGCGGCCGTATGCGCTTCGACGGGCGCGATATCAGCCGGCTTTCGCGGGCTGCAAAGCGGCAGCTCAGGCGGCGGATGCAGATCATCTTTCAGGACCCCCTGTCTTCGCTCAATCCGCGGATGAACATTTTGGATATCGTCACCGAGGGGGTGCGGGAATTTGGTCTGGTGGCGGACTCGCGGGAGGCGCATGCCACCCGGCTGCTGCGCGAGGTCGGGCTCGACGCGGACGCCCTCTACCGCTATCCGCACGAATTTTCCGGCGGACAGCGGCAGCGGATCAATGTCGCCCGGGCGATTTCGCTGCGGCCCGATTTTATCGTCTGCGACGAGGCCGTGAGCGCCCTGGATGTGTCGGTTCAGGCCCAGGTCATCAATCTGATGATCGACCTGCGCGAAAAATACAGTCTGGCATACCTCTTCATCTCCCACGACCTCAGCGTCGTCAGCAATATCGCCGGTCGGGTGGCGGTGATGTATCTCGGCCGGGTGGTGGAGGAGGGCCCCACCGACAGCATCATCCGCGACCCCCTGCACCCCTACACCCAGGCCCTGATCAGGGCGGTGCCGGTGCCGGGCGCGCATCGCGCCAAAGCCCCGCCGCTGAAGGGTGAAACCCCTTCCCCGCTGGCCCCTCCCCCCGGGTGCCGGTTTCACACCCGCTGTCCGGAGGCGATGGACGTCTGCCGCCGGGTGGACCCGGGCCCCACGCGCCGGGCCGGCCACCGGGTCTGGTGCCACCTTTACGGTGCGGGCGAACCCCCGGCTGCCGAATAGCCAGCCATCCAACGGCCGGCCGCCTTCAAAAAAAAAGCGGAAGCACGCCCCACACGGAGCGGTCTTCCGCTTCTGGTTTCAGCCGGTGGTCGGCAAATGCCGGCTTCAGTCGGTCGCCGCCTTTTCAGCCTGCGGTTCTGCGGCAGCCTCCTCGGGGGCCGTTGCCGGTTCATTTTCCGGTGAAATCTCCGCCTCCTCTTGGGTCTCTGCTTCTGCCTCAGCTTCCGGCGCGGTTTCCAGCGTCACCGCCGCGGGCGCCAGGGGGATCATCTGGGGCGGCTGGCTGGTGACCGCCTCCAGGCGGCGTTGAACCAGCGCGGCCTGGGCGTCGTCAAGATTCAGGCGGGCGGCCTTCTCGAGATCCGCGGCCGCCGCCGCGAGGTCCTCCGGCGTGCCCTTGCTGGCGGCCACATCGGCACGGTAGAGCAGGGTCATCAGCTCGATGGCGGTCAGGCGTGAGGCCACCTGGCTTTTGAAATCTTCGGTTGCCGCATACTGACCGGCTTTCTGCAGCTCGGTCTGGATGGACTCAAAATCGGGAACGCCGCCGGCTGCCAGCATAGCGTCGGCGCGGTCCATGTAGAATTGGCTGACCAGTGGGAAGACCTCTTGCTTCGTGTAGAGGTCTTTGAGGGGCTCGGGCGCCGCAACGCCGGGCAGGCTCAGAACGGGGCCTTCTCCAATAGGCGCGAAATGCCCCTTCCAAATTTCTAGAACACCGTCCTGGGTTTTGAGATAGTATTTACCGCTGTTGACGAAACTGGTCCCGATAATCAATAGCAGGACGAGCACAAATCCTGCGGCGGCGACTTTGACGGCTGTTCCCATGGGATCTGACCCTTTCGTTTTGGCGGTGGTATCGTAGGCTACGGCAACCTTGGGTTCTTTTTCCGCGGCGGCTTTGCGCGCGGCGTCCTTTTCAGCAGCGGCCTTTTCGGCAGCAGCTTTCTCGGCAGCGGCCTTTTCTGCGGCAGCCTTTTCAGCAGCGGCTTTTTCAGCAGCAGCCTTTTCGGCGGCCGCTTTCTCAGCAGCGGCCTTTTCCGCGGCAGCCTTTTCCGCGGCCGCTTTCTCGGCGGCAGCCTTTTCGGCAGCAGCCTTCTCCGCAGTGGCCTTTTCAGCGGCAGCCTTTTCGGCCGCGGCCTTTATGGTTTCGTAATCATATTTACGCGAAAGCACTTCCCGAAGCCGTTTGGCTTCCGTCTCGCTGCCTGCTTCGAAGAAGGGCGGGGCGGTGAAACGCTCCGGAGACATATCCGGGGGGGGCGCTGTAATCGGTGGGCGGGTCTCGAGCGGGGCAAACCGGCGCGCCAGCAG